>JBDSJK010000441.1:0-6327 GCA_039917535.1 Burkholderiales bacterium | reverse complement strand
ACTGCGTTCTAAATGTCGATTTCACGACTGTCTGCTTCGCGCCGTGCGAGCGACCGCTTTCAAGGAAGCGCTACTTCCGTAATGGGTCGTACGCGCTCGGTCTCCCCAATATCAGCGGGTGGCGTCTTGAGGGAACAGGAAGTTGACTATTGCAGGTGAATTTACGGGCAAGCGGTCAATTGCTAGGTGTACCCTTTGACACCGTGTCCGATCAAATTCCAACTCTTACAGATCACCACATTAAGCCAAAGGCCGCCCACCATCAACGGGGATAATCGCGCCTGTGGTAAAACGCAAATGGGTTGCGACGGCAAGCACCGCGTCGGCCACTTCATCGGGTGAAGCAAGCCGCTTGAGCGGCGTTCTATTAGCCTGCTCATCACGCCATGCTTGATCCAGGCTTTTCACGAATTCGGTGTCCGACAAGCCAGGCGACACCGCCACTACGCGAATCGCGGGCGCCAGCGCGCGCGCCAACGACAGCGTGAGATTATTGACCGCGGCTTTCGACGCGCAATACGCAACGTTGCTACCCATTGCGGTCGCTGCGGCGATAGATGAAATGTTCACAATTAAACCGTCACCGTTCGCCGCGAGTAGATTCTTGAAGGCGCGAATGGAAGCCAACACGCCGCGCACATTTACCGAAAAAATATCATCGATCAGCGCATCATCGAGCGCGTCGAGATCGGCGTGCGCCACGAAGCGCGTGATCCCCGCGCAATTGACCAAGATGTCGGCACGGCCAAACCGGCGCAAAACTTCATCCGCCAGGGATTTCATGGCTGCGCCATTTGTCACCGGCGCGGGCAAAGCGCAATGACCATCGCCGGGCAGCGTTGCCGCGAGTTGTTCCGCTACGGTGCTTGAACGACCAAAACCAACCACGACCGTCGCGCCGGTTTCCGCCAAACGACGGCAAATTGCCGAACCCAAACCACCCGCGCCGCCCGTTACAACTGCGACTTTGCCTGCTAGCGTTTGCATAACGCTACGCGGCTGCTTTTTTCAAATGCCCATAGCGCCGCACGCGCAAATCTGCTTGTTCCTTGTGACCTGCGAACCCTTCCAGCGCACACAGTCGCGAGCAAACTTCGCCTATAGCCGCGCTGGCTTCCGGCTTCACTCGTTGGTAGGTGCAAGTCTTCATGAACTTGCCAACCCACAGGCCGCCCGTGTAGCGCGCCGCGCGGCGCGTCGGTAGCGTGTGGTTGGTACCGATCACCTTATCGCCGTAGGCAACATTGGTCTCGGGGCCTAAGAACAGCGCACCGTAGTTGGTCATGTGCTTGAGGAAGTAATCGGGATAGCGGGTCATCACTTGCACATGCTCCGAAGCGATGCGATCCGCCTCGCGCACCATTTCTGCATCGTCCTTACACAAAATAATTTCACCGTAATCGCGCCACGCCTGCCCCGCGACTTCGCCGGTCGAGAGTATTTTCAGTTGCCGCTCGATTTCCGCCGGCACATCGCGCGCCAGTTTTTCGTTGCTGGTGAGCAAGATCGCCGGAGAATTCGGGCCGTGCTCCGCCTGGCCAAGCAAATCGACCACAGCCATTTCCACATCGCAGGTGTCGTCGGCGATGATCAATGTTTCCGTTGGTCCGGCGAGGAGATCGATGCCGACGCGGCCAAACAGTTGCCGCTTGGCCTCTGCCACGTAGGCATTACCGGGACCGACGATCATATCGACGGGTTCAAGGCCGCCCATGCCCAACGCCATGGCGCCGATGGCCTGCACCCCGCCCATGACGAAAATTTCGTCGGCGCCACCGATATGCATCGCGGCGATGATTGCCGCCGCTGGTTTACCTTGAAACGGCGGCGCGCAGGAAATAATTCGCTTCACCCCCGCAACCCGGGCCGTGACGACGCTCATGTGGGCCGAGGCCAGCAGCGGATATTTACCGCCGGGAACATAGCAGCCGATCGAGTTCACCGGAATGTTCTTGTGGCCGAGCACCACGCCGGGCAAGGTTTCAACTTCCACATCGTGCAACGCGCCTTTTTGCACTTGCGCGAAATTGCGAATTTGCGTTTGCGCGAACTTGATATCTTCGATTGCCTGCTTCGGTAAGGCCGCAATCGCTTGCTCGATCTCCGCTGAGGTCAGCTTAAATTCGCGGGGCGTCCATTGGTCAAATTTTTCAGAATATTCACGCACGGCGGCGTCGCCACGTTTGCCGATATCGTCCAAAATTGTCTCGACGGTTTGACGCACTTTAGCGTCACTTTCTTCGCGCGTGTCACTCAACGCACCGCGCTTTAGCCATTCAGCCATGTTGATTTACTCCATCATTTTGGGTTAGGAAAGCATAACGCGCGCGGTGCAACAACTCAAGTTGAGTTATTGGACCAGCCGGTGGGTATGGCAGCCAGCAGTTGCTTGGTGTAGGCGTGCTGCGGTCGCAGGTAAATTTCATCCGGGCTGCCGCGCTCCACGACCTCGCCATCCTGCATTACCAGCACGTAATCGGAAATGTATTTTACCACCGCCAAGTCGTGGGAAATGAACAGATAACTCATGCCGAATTCATCCTGCAGATCCTGTAGTAGGTTCAACACCTGCGCTTGAATCGACACGTCCAGCGCCGATACGGACTCGTCGCAAATCAACACGTCGGGCTTCATGGTCAAGCAACGCGCGATTGCGATCCGCTGTCGCTGACCCCCGGAGAATTCGTGGGGATATTTACCCAACGTGGTTGACGGCATGCCGACCTTGTCCAACAAGGCGATGGCCATGTCGCGGCGCTCGCGTTCATTCAGGCCGATACCGTGGATGATCATCGGCTCGGTGAGTATCTTTTCAACATTGAAACGCGGGTTGAGCGACGCGTAGGGATTCTGAAAAATTATCTGAATGCGACGGCGATAGGCTTGAAATTGTGGGATCGAAAGCGCCAGCAGATTTTTGCCATCCATGAATACTTCCCCGGCCGTGGCGGTATGCAACCGCATCAGCGTGAGCCCTAAAGTCGATTTACCGGAGCCGGATTCGCCGACCAAACCGACGGTTTTTCCCTTTGGCAACGCAAATGAAACATTATTCACCGCGCGGAACGGGCGCTTGCTGAAGACGCCCTGACGAACCATGAAGTCTTTCGTGACGCCTTTGGCTTCCAACAGGACTGAGTCGGCATCGTCAATCCCGCGGTTGCGTTCCGTTTGCTGTATGGGTGCGGTATTGCCGTTCAGGAAATCCTCGATCACAGGCAAGCGCGCGGGTCGTTGATCGATGCGGGGGCGACACGCAAGCAGCGCCTTGGTGTAAGCGTGTTGCGGCGTATTGAAGATCGCCGCCGCGGTACCGGATTCTTTGATCTCGCCGTTTTGCATCACCACCACATGATCGGCGATTTCGCCGACCACATCGAGATCGTGGGTGATGAACAATACCGACATTTGCCGGCGTAGTTGCAGGCTGGCGATGAGGTCAAGAATCTGACGTTGAATCGTCACGTCGAGCGCCGTGGTTGGTTCATCAGCAATGAGTAGTTTAGGTTCGCACGCGATCGCCATCGCGATCATCACGCGCTGCTGCTGTCCGCCGGAAAGTTCGTGGGGATAAAAGCGCAGGCGGCGCTTAGCGTCGGGAATGCCGACTTCGTTCAACAGCTCCAAGGTCCGCACCAGTGCTTGATCTTTGGGCTGTCTGAAATGAACCATTAAGGATTCGGCGATCTGATCGCCGATGCGAATGACCGGATTGAGCGAGGTCATCGGCTCTTGGAAAATCATCGCAATGTCTTTGCCGCGCAGCCCACGTAGCTGTCCTGCATCGGCCCGTAATAAGTTCTGTCCGCCATAGATAATCAAACTATCGGGCGACACTAGCGCTGATTCCTTAGGCAACAAGCCCATGATCGCCATGGCGCTGACGGTTTTGCCGCTACCCGATTCGCCGACCAGTGCCACGGTGCTGTTGACCGGAATGTCAAAGCTCACACATTTCACTGCGTCGAATAGTCGATTACGATCAAGGCGAAACTGGATGCGCAAGTTCTCAACTCGGAGCAATGAAAGACTCATTGAAGGCGCTGGCCTAGTCATTTTATTTTCGGGTCAAGCGCGTCACGCAGCGCATCGGTCAATAGACTAAACGCCGTCACCAGCACTGCCATACTCAAAAACGCAGCGGCGGCGAACTGCCACCATTTCCCGATCACCAATTCATTTTGCGCTTCTTGCAGCATCGTACCCCAAGACGTCATGTCGACGGGGACGCCAAAACCTAAGTAACTCAGAATCACTTCGGCCTTGATAAAACCCACCACCAGCAACGACAAATTCACCAAGACGATATGGCTGACGTTCGGCAGGATGTGAACGAACATACGACGAAAATGCGACGCGCCTATCGCTTCCGCGGCTTTCACGTATTCGCGATTGACGTGTTTCAAATACTCGGCGCGGATCAAACGATAGACGCCCGTCCAGCCGGTCACACCGAGGATCATGATGACTGTCAACAGGCCGCGTTTGTTGAACACCGCAGCAAACGCGAGAATCAACAATAAATTAGGAATCGAAGTGAAAACGTTGTATACCCATTCGAGTAAGTCATTCACCCAGCGGCCGTAGTAGCCCGCTAAAGCGCCCAACAGTGTGCCAAGAAACACCGCAATAAACGCCGACGCGAAACCAACCAGCACCGACGATTGGGCGCCCTTGATGGTTTTGGCAATGATGTCGCGGCCCCATTTGTCGCCGCCGAACGGCAGAGTTTCGGTTTTGACGTGATCGACAAGCAGCAATTGCTTCGCACGGGCATTCACTTCGGGCATCACGTCGTTCAGCGGATCGAGCGACGACAGGTCAACGATCTGCGCGTCTTTCGGCACGGCGAGTTCCTTCAGCGCCGCCTCTGCGCTCAAGGCTTCGGTGTTTTCCACCTTGCCAAGAAAACCGGGACTGGCGTAGGACACGCCCACTTGGTCGTCCCATTTGTTAGCGATTAAACCAAGCGCGGAAAGAACAATGACGAACATAAACAACGCGACGATCAGCAGGGACACGACAGCGATGCGATCCTGTTTCAAGCGCTTCCAGCCTATTAGCCATATGCCTGAAGAGCCGCTCTGGTATTGTCTCTCCGGCCGATCTTCGAGTGAGCTCATTTGAATTCCACGCGTGGATCGGCAACGCGATACAACACGTCGGCCAACAAATTAAAGACCATGGTGGCGAAGGCAAGATAAATCGTCACGGCTTTAATAATCGGAAAATCGCTTTTGTCCACGGCGTTGATGACCTCCCGGCCAAGGCCGGGAATCGAGAAAAATTTCTCCAGCAGGAAGGCGCCAAAAATCAGCGAGGGCAAGGACATCGCGACATTGGTGATGATGGGTATCATCGCGTTGCGCAACACATGCTTAAATAACACGCGACGCTCGGACAAACCTTTGGCCCGCGCGGTTCGCACATAGTCATGATTGATCTCATCCAAAAACACCGAGCGATAAAAACGTATCCCTGGACCGAGGCCGACTAATACCGCCAGTAAAATCGGCAGCGGCGCATAAGTAGTCAAGTTGATGAGCAAACTATTGCTCCAACCTTGCACCGGAAACAGCTCCCAGCGGTAGCCAAGAAAGTATTGCCCTGCGATGATGTAGGCAAGAAAACTCACGGACATGGCGATGGTGCAGATGATCATCACCATACGGTCCGTCAGGGACCCACGCCAATAGGCGACGATCATAGCCAGGATGACGCAGAGCAGCATCTCGATGACCAGAATCGGCACCATGATGGTTAGGCTAGGCCCGATGCGCTTCTTGAAAATTTCCGAAACGGGTTCCTTGGTCGCCCAACTGCGGCCAAAATCGCCGGTCACCACTTGTTTGGCGAAGATCGCCATTTGTTTCCAGTAGGGCTCATCGACGCCGAGTTGCTTGCGGATATTTTCGATGTCGGCCTTGTTGGAAATTTTGCCCGCCAGCACCTGGGCGGGATCACCCGCGAAGGTGTTAAACAGCAGGAACACCAGCAACATGACGCCGAACATGGTTGGTATCATTTGCCATAGGCGGCGAATTAAATAGCCGGTCATTGCGCAGCCCCTCTGCGCGCCAAATCTATATCGAGATATTTCCACGGCGCATGCATGATGGGATGACGCTTTAACGGCGACACCCAAGGCTGCGCGACCGCGTTGGCGATGCGATGCACGCCCAGCTTCCACGGCGCATAGACCAAAACGAGTTTCGCCATGTCTTGATAAAGCGCCGTACGCTCCGGAGAATCGGGCATGCGCTTTACTTTTTCATAAAGCGCATCATAGGCAGGTAGTTTAAAGCGCGCAGTATTCGCGTCTTCATT
>JBDSJK010000440.1:0-4845 GCA_039917535.1 Burkholderiales bacterium | reverse complement strand
CCTCGCCGCCATGCCAGAGTATCGCCTCCGTCACGTTGCGTGCTCGATCGTCGTGGAGCAGATCCGTATGGCCGTTCACCGCCTGCAACAGCCCCAACCTCCTTAGTGGCGGCGTACGCCACTCGCTGCTGGTCGCATCAAAATCAGGTCGGCCGTCGGCGAGCGCCTCGCCCATGACGTGCAGCAGCAGATCGCTGTAGGGATGAATCATCTGATGGGAATGTTGTGGAATCGGGCTATAGTCGCCCATCTTGATCTCAGGCACATGGCAGGTAGCGCAGGCGGCTTGCCGAAACAGCGTCTCCCCGCGCTTTGCTTCGGGATCATCGCGATTGCGTCGCGCCGGAACCGCATTGGCGCGAACATAAAAAAGTAGTGGGCCGAAAGGGTTGGCAAGCATCTCCGGATGCGCGCCGGGCACCACTTCGCGGCAGGTTTTTTGCGTCGCCGTACAATTCTGCCCGAAAAAGTTGAGTCGTGACACCCCTATCCTCGTGAAACGCCGCCGAATGTTGCTGGATCAAATTGGGCTGATTAGCTTTTAGGCCAAAACGACCGAGCGTGAGTTGCTTCGTGGCGATGTCCCAGACTCTGTTGGCCTTGCCTCTAATGCCGTGGGGTTTTTCGGCGCTCGCCCGATGCTCAATCGTGCTGGCGGGAATCGCCTGCAACAACCTCATACCAATCAGCGGCGGAACAAGCCGCATCGATAGCAACACGTTCTCACCCCGCGGGCCGTAGCCTAGTTTGCTGAGTTCTACCGTTGGCGTACGCAACAAAACCGTTTCAGCCTCGGCGAACGCGACCTTGTTTTCTTGCCAACTTACGAAGGCTTCACCCTCCTTGCGAACCTGGCCTTCCACACCTTGAAAGTTCAGTTGCTTGCCATAAATCGGATGGGGTAAGGCGCCACCGTTGGCGTCTTGCCGGGCACGCTGAGCCGCACCAGCATCGAACGCATCGGCTCGTCGGCGGCCAGCGGCGCTTGTCCGCGGCCGCTATTCATGTGGTAGTCCACACAGGCTTCGCCATTTGACAACGGGCCGCATCCCCACGGCCCACCGGGCAAGAAGGGCATCACCCATTTTTGTCTTAACGCGTCGAGCCCGTCACTATAAAGTGGCTGGAGTTTTTCATCTTGTAACGCGATTGAGTGTTGATAAGCCGTTGCGTCGGTGAATGACGATGTGAATAGGCCATCAGCTTGGGAATTTGTCGCTAAATCTTGCGCAAAGCTGACCATCGCGCCGAGTAGCGCGCCGCCTGTGACAAATATTATTTTTTTGGTTATCACAGGCGTGGGTTTGACAGTATCGGAATGGCCAAAAGCCGCACGGACGCTGGTTCGTGGCGGCACATGCCCTGAGAGCCGCTCTGGTATTGCCTTGCAGGGCAGGTACTTCGAAAAAAACGAATGTTCATGGAGATTAACTCAGCTAGCAGCGCCAAGTAAGCTCGGCGCCGTTTCCATCGGCCAATTAGCGGCCAACAATTCATAGGAACGCAGCCGCGACGCATAATCCCCCGTGACGGTAATCACCATGATCTCATCGGCGGCGAATTGTTCTTTGATCTCGATCAAGCGCGCTTTAACTTTATCCGGCGTGCCGATCACTGAGCGGGCACGATGCGACCGAATGCGCTGTAGTTCCTGCTCGCTGTATTCGCGGTTCAGGGCTTCTTGCCGCGTCGGAATGGGCGTGTTGAGGCCGTAGTCCATTTGCAAGCGGCGCAAATCGATGCTGGAGGCAACGGCTTCCGCCTCGGCGTCGCTCTCGGCGCAGATGACGAACACCGCCACCATCGAATAGGGGCGGGGCTCTCGGGCCGATGGCTTGAACTGCTCGCGGTAGGCGCGAGTCGCTATTTCGCCGCCCTGGGCGTTGATGAAATGGGCGAACGTAAAGCGCAAGCCTAAGTGGGCAGCCAGTGCGCCGCCGTAGTCCGACGAGCCGAGTATCCATACTTCTGGGCTGCTGTCGCCTTTGGGCTGTACGTGAACCCGCGCGAACGGGTGATCCTCCGGCAAGCATCCGTCGAGATAACCGACCACCTCGTAAATTTGCTGCGGAAATTGCTCGGCGCTGTCGTATTGGCCGTTGCTCATGGCTTGGGCGGTGAGACGGTCGCCACCCGGCGCGCGGCCAACGCCGAGATCGATGCGGCCGGGAAACAGCGCGCACAGCATGCGAAATTGCTCGGCGATTTTGAGCGGACTGTAGTAGGGCAGCATGATGCCGCCGGTACCAACTCGAATGCGCTGCGTGACGCTTGCAACGCGCGTGAGCAGAATCTCGGGACAAGGATCCGCCAAGGCCAACAGGCCGTGATGCTCCGCCAGCCAATAGCGATGATAGCCAAGACGGTCGGCTGCTTGCGCGAGTTCCAAAGTAGCCTGCAGGGCATCGACTGCGGTGCAGTCGCTCGGGATGGGCGATTGATCGAGGATGGAGAGGCGTGGGGTAGTCATCGTGAATACTTAACAAGTCGCATAAAAAATAGATTGTCATTCTGACCGCGGATCAAGCCCGGGGTCAGAATGACAAGTTTTTTTGCGCCACGCGGATTGTTTCACGTCGATCTCAGCCTTGTTTCGCCCAGGAATCTCGCAAAGAAACGGTGCGATTAAACACCGGCTTACCGGGCTGATGATCCTTCATATCGGCGACAAAATAACCGTTACGCTCGAACTGAAATACAGCGCCAGGTGCAGCCACGGCAAGCAGCGGCTCGACGAAAGCGGTGATGATCTTCTTGGAATTGGGATTCAAGTCTTGTTTATAGTCGCGATCGCCAGAGCCGGGATGGGGCACGTTGAACAGCCGGTCATAGAGCCGGACTTGCGCGGGCAGCGCATGCTGAGTGCTGAGCCAATGAATATTGCCTTTCACCTTACGCGTTTCCGTAGCACCACTCTTGGTGGCGGGATCGTAGCTGCAGTGGATAGCAACCACGTTGCCGCCGGCATCTTTATCGACGCTCACGCACTTCACGATGTAGCCATAGCGCAGCCGTACTTCGGCGCCGGGCGCTAAGCGAAAATAACCTTTGCTCGGCGTCTCCATAAAATCGTCGCGCTCGATCCATAGTTCCTTGTTGAGCTTCACGACGCGCTTGCCGAGTTCCATTTGTTGCGGGTGATTCGGCGCAAGGCAATCTTCTTCTTGGCCGTCAGGATAATTGTCGATGATTAATTTAAGCGGATCGAGCACCGCGATGCCGCGTGGCGCGCGCTCGTTCAAGTCTTCGCGGACGCAGTCTTCCAGCACACTCATATCAATCAGCGAATCGGCCTTGGACACGCCGATGCGCTCACAAAATATGCGCATCGCTTCCGGCGTGAAACCGCGCCGCCGCACGCCCACCAAGGTCGGGATGCGCGGATCGTCCCAACCGTCCACATATTTGCCTTCCACCAACTCGATCAACCTACGTTTGGACAACACCGTGTACGTCAGATTGAGTCGCGCGAATTCGTATTGATAGGGTCGATAAGGCACTGGGACATTTTCAACGGCCCAATCATAGAGCGGGCGATGGTCTTCGAATTCGAGCGTACAGATGGAATGGGTGATGTGCTCCAACGCGTCGGAAATCGCGTGGGTGAAATCGTACATGGGATAGATACACCACTTGTCGCCGGTGCGATGGTGGTGGGCGTGGCGAATGCGCCACAGCACGGGATCGCGCAGATTAATGTTGGGCGAGGCCATGTCGATCTTGGCACGCAGCACCTGGGCGCCATCGGGAAATTCCCCCGCGCGCATGCGGTGGAGCAGATCCAAATTTTCGTCGACAGAACGATCGCGATAGGGGCTATTTTTTCCCGCTTCCGTCAAAGTACCGCGATGGCTCCTGATTTCATCGGCCGACAGACTGTCGACATAGGCTTTGCCGTCGCGGATCAAATGCTCGGCGAACTCGTAAATTTTCTCGAAATAATCCGAGGCGTAGTAAAGATGTTCGCCCCAGTCGAAGCCCAGCCATTTGACCGTATCAAGAATGGAATCCACGTACTCCGTGTCTTCTTTGACTGGATTGGTGTCGTCGAAACGCATATGGCATTCGCCGCCATAGTCCCGCGCCAGGCCGAAATTCAGGCAAATGGATTTAGCATGGCCAATGTGTAAATAACCGTTAGGCTCCGGCGGAAAGCGCGTCGCGACTCGGCCGGCGTGTTTGCCGTCGCGATTGTCTTCGTCGATGATGTTGCGCAAAAAGTTAGCAGCGCGGGGTTCGGCCGTAGCAGGCGCGACACCACTTGGAGAGTTCATAGGATGATGAGGCAGGCAAAGAAGCATTTTAGCGGTTTGACGTGGTTGGGCAAAGGGTTATGTAAAAGCGAAGGGATATCTGAGTCCCGCTTGGGCCATCGGCGATGGTGAGAATCCTCGCGAGTTTGGGCTTGCCCACGTGACGGCGACCGCGTTCCCCCGCGTGTGAAGTCGAACTCTCGCGTGTCACCTCGCGCAGTGATCGGCGCGAGGACATCTATTTCAATAATTCGGATCGCCTCGACCCAGTCGGATGTGGTGTCCCAATGCGGCGACGATTCCCTTAACCTCGCGGACTCGGTGAAGGCGCTCGCCACCGCAGCGCGCCAGCGTGCTGCTTACGCCTACTTGCGCCAGAACTGCGGCGTGAACAGCACCACAGTGACTAAAGGTGTCAGATTCTATTTAATTGTCGATCATAAGGTTTAACCCACCGGCTTTAGCCGGTCAGCTTTAGCTGCGAGAATATGCTGCACGAGGGGAGGTGCGGCATGGAATACAGGTATGGTAGTCATAGGGTATTTCAAATTGAATATCACTTTGTATGGGTGACGAAGTACCGGTACAAGGT
>JBDSJK010000439.1:0-3928 GCA_039917535.1 Burkholderiales bacterium | reverse complement strand
AACGCTTCGTTGATCACGGCAATTTGCTTGGGGTGTATCGACGCTTTGCCGCTGAAGCCCAGCTTCGCGCAGCGTTGCGCTTCCTCGCGCAAACCCGCTTCGTCGTCCAGATTCAAAAACGGCACATCGAGCAAATCAATGCCCGCCGATGCGGCCGCATGCACGATGCGCGAACGGGCGTAGAGCAGCGGTTCCCACTCTTTGGCGCAGCGCAAATCAGCGGACATATCCACGCCGCCCATGATCATCGAGTCGATGCGCGGGCTGGCGCGAGCAATGTCGAACACTCGTTCCAAACCCTGATTAGTTTCGATGATCAAGCAATAGCGAATATTGCTTGCGCTACCGATGAGCAATTGATCAAGCAACTGCACTTCCTCAGCGGAACGTATCTTCGGCACCATGATCGCGGGCGGCGGCGCAGCGCTGTCGATAATTGCCGTCAAATCCTTGAGACCGTCCGGCGTCGAAAGCCCGTTGATGCGCACCATCCACTCGACATGCGGATGAGTCATATGCGCAAATAAAGGCAGGGTCAGCGCGCGACCTTCGGCCTTACGCTCGCGTGGCGTGGCGTCTTCCATGTCGATGCACACAATGTCCGCGCCGGAATCCAAGGCTTTATGAAAACGATCGGGCCGCAGCGCGGGCACGAACAGCAAGCTGCGACGGGGGCGAATGTTTTTTTCTAGGGTGGTCATGTTGATGATCCTTAGGAAAGGCTGGAGAGCCGCTCTGGATATGGCTCGCAGGCCATTGCTTAGAGGGGCGTCAAATAATTACCCACCACAAACTCGGCAATTTGCTTGCCCATTTTTTCGCGACAACGGTTGATGTACGGAAATGTATGCCACCCCAAACTCGCGCGTTCAGCACTAAGGCGAATAGGCGCGCATTGTCGACCATGTTTAGATTGCTCTTTCCCAAGCTTAGCTCGGCGCGGCACCCGGCATTTGGAATGGTTTGTCATTGAGGGTCGCTTTGCCATCCTTGAACTTGAAGCGCGATTTCAATATTTTATTTTCTCGAGAAACGTAACCTTGTTGCTCAAGCCCGGCAAGCTGTTGCTCGAACATCGCTTTCGCCGCGGCCTGTTCTTCCGGCGTTTTGTTTCCGCTACCGGCCAACTTAGCGACCATCGCCTCGGGTAACGCAATGTCCGCGCTTGCGTCCAGCTTCCCTATGAGCATGAACGGATTGGCGATATCCTCGGGCGTTGCGCCCGGTATTTTTACATTGGCGTTAAGTTTCGCTTCGCCCTCGGGCATGGCAAAGCTGATGCGGTCAATGATCAATTCCGGATTGTGTTTCAACAATTCGGGACCGAACTTTTTCCACGGCGCGAAGGTAGCGGCGGTGAACTCTTCCGTAGTCTTGTGCTTGCCGGCGTAAATTTCGCCAAAGGATTTAAAAAATTTTTCCAGTATGTCAGATTTCAAATGCTTCACGGAAAAATCATAGTGCATGGGGCCATAGCTATCCGATGCCACGATTAACTTAGCAGCGCTCATCTTGGCGATCATGTCGGCAAAGCCCGCGCTTTCATTCATGTCGCTCGTGTAACTAATGTCTTCTAGGGTAAAACCCTTGCTGCCATCCGTTTGGCCGACACCGGATAGCGATTTGATGGTGCCTGTGTCGCGGCCCAAGTACAGCATCGAGCCTTCTTTCAGGCGCTTCTTGTCGGATACGACTTGTATGCCGATAATCTTTATCTCTTCATTTTTCGCGGTGTTCTTAATGCTGATTCCTGGCGCTGAAATGTCTGCGCGGTAGGTTGTCGCATCCTTGGTGAAATCGACGCTGCCTTTCAGCCCCTGCCAGTTCATTTCTGTCGTGCCACGCTGAAACGACGCAATCGTCACGGGGCTGCTAATCGTGCCGGTGCCGCCACCACTCCAGCCCATGATGGTGAGTATTTCCAGGGGCTTTTTGTTGCCAAACACTTTAGCGATTTCTTGCGTCACTTTTTCGTCGAATTCGAGCGTTGTTTCGATTCTGCCGAGGGCGGGCTTTCCAGCGGCGAACGGGCCGTGGGCAATACGATGGACAAAGGTGATGATCAGTGGATGGGTGGGTTCGGCTGGCAAATACTGTTTTTTCTCTGCAGCGGTACCGGTCTCGCTATTCTCGTCTTCTGCTTCCGGAAGTTCGCCCGCCTTTTTCATCCCGTCAAGGCTGCGCAGAAAATCGCCGGCAAGCTCGACAGACACTTTTTCCGTTGAGGAAAACAGGCCGCGCTGATAATCGCTTTTGACGATCTTTAGGTAAGGCGTGTCGGCCCATACCTTAGTGCGATACTCCGTCAGCGAAGACTCAATGTTTTTACCTATGAGCCACGCCGAAACGGGGTAGGCGATCACGAGCAGTGCGATTAGGACAGCGATCCCATTTTTTTTCATTGCAGTCTCTTCGTTCTTGGCAGTAAAACCAACAACGCTTTATCCGCTAAATCCCATCTTAACGCAAGCAGCGCTAACAAACACAATGAGCCGCGCAAGGCGGCTCATTCGGGTGCTACAAGCGAAAACTTAAGCCAGAGCTTTGATCGCGCTAGCGAGACGGCTCTTGTGGCGAGCCGCCTTGTTCTTATGAACAATTTTCTTGTCGGCGATGCTGTCGATCACACTAGTTGACTCTTGGAAAACTTTCAGCGCAGCGGTTTTGTCGCCGCCTTCGATCGCTTTCTTTACTTTCTTGACAGCGGTACGTAATGTCGAGCGCAGGCTGACGTTGTGTTCACGGCGTTTTTCGGATTGACGTGCGCGCTTAGCGGCTTGTTTGGTATTGGCCATTGCAATATAAGTTCAGTCGGAACAATCCGGTATTATAAATCATTTTTCGTTTTGATGAGAGTCCGCCTGTTTGGTCACCTTAAATTCCCCAAACATTCCCGTAGCACCACCTCTGCGCTGAGCGGATAGTTGCCTTCTTTCGCAAGAGTCTGGACACGGGTTCTGATTTGAGCTCATAGCGGAAATCGCCATTTTCCATGACCATTTCCTTAACCATAAGGTACAGGCCGTGGGTTTTGGCCGGACCTTTGGGTTTAATTTCGCGCTGTGCCCAATCGCCGCTCAGGGCCAGTTCTCCCCAGGTTTTGAAGCTTTCCCCTCCCCGTTTGTGGGTGACGGAAAATACGCTGTCCAGTTGCCGCAGCGTCATTGCTTCGAGTGGATTATTCTTGTTAACGTAAACCGCGATGGCGTCCAGCGCGACCGTGGGCGCGTGGGTGGGAGCTAAACTTCGCTTGAAAATCGCCCATTTCTTTTTCCGTCATCGGGGGGCTCATGGGCGCCCACTCGGTACGGCCTTCGAGCAGCGCTGTCAGCGCCATGCCGGAGCCGCCGCCGGTAATATCGACATCGACCTTGGGATAGATCAGCTTGAACGCTTCCGCCTAACGAGTCATTAGATTGCTCAGCGTAGACGAACCCACGCTGCGCAGCTTACCGCTGAGATTGTCCACGCGACGATAATCGGCTGTTTAAATCAAAAGTTTTTTCGTCTTTTGGCTTGGGATCTTTCCTGCCAGGCGCCATGAAAACTCGGTCAATCGAATCGATGGTTGAATTCAACGTGACGCTGGTGCCTTGCAAAGTCTGCGGTAGCGTATCTATTGTGTGTGCGGCCTCTTGCCGCGAGCCGACCAGTTCACTGGTATCCGTCATGCCGCCGCGATATTAGGTCAGCCCCGCCGTGATCAACGGGTGCAGGCATTGCAGCTTCGTCCATAGTGATTTTTTCACCTTCCTTGGAAAGTTTCGATTTTTGCGCATTGCGCGCCGCTCAACGGTCCTTGTCCGGTACGGAGGCGCAGCCGGTAGACATCAATAAAGCCAGGCCCGTGACGATGGCACACAAACCTCGTCGCCCTAATTTAAATGACCGATCCCAGCAGCGTTCCATGATGCTGACCTCAGATGCA
>JBDSJK010000438.1:0-9762 GCA_039917535.1 Burkholderiales bacterium | reverse complement strand
CATGCAATAGCACACAATCCAGTTTGTCTTTGGCCACCTCAATGCCGAGCCACGCGACGGTTTATAGAGGTCACCGCTATTCCTTCGCGCTAATTTATGTCACTGTCGTACTGGCACCATCAACCTTGTCCATGCAGGCTCTCGTTAACCACCGGGCCGAAGATGCTGTTCGATGTCTGAGCAAGACCAAAAAAGGGGATGCGCTTCAATATCTACAACACGAGTTCAACACTCAAGGGCGGAAACAGAATCCGCACGCCCCACTACTTTGAGTCCAACAACAACTCAATTACCATCATACAAGGGCGGAAAGCGCTAGCGCCTTGCGCCGTATGCGGCGTTGCTTTCGGCCAACGTCCGGTAACAGGTAGCGGGGCACCGGAAACGTAGCGAACGGCACCTAAGGCGGCATAGGTCATTTGAACGGGTGCCCACATACGGCGGAAGGCGCTAGCGCTTTTCCGCCCTACGATACTAGGTATGGTGAAGGATTTGAGGGACTATAGCGCGCAATCGCGCAGCATGGCACGCGGCTATGCCTGAGTTGTTTGGTATGATTCCCAATCGCCTCACTAAGCCATTGGAGCCCCTCGTGTGCCAACTTCTCGGCATGAACTGCAACGTTCCGACGGACATTGTGTTTTCGCTCACCGGCTTCCAACAACGCGGCGGGCGCACCGATGACCACGCCGACGGCTGGGGCATCGGTTTCTACGAAGGTAAAGGCTGCCGGTTATTTCTTGATCCCACGTCGGCGGCAAATTCGCGCGTGGCCGAGTTTGTGCGCAACTACCCGATCCGTTCGCTCAACGCCGTTGCTCACATCCGCAAAGCCACGCGCGGTGCGGTCGGCCTCGACAACACCCATCCTTTCCTGCGCGAACTGTGGGGCCGCTACTGGATCTTCGCTCACAACGGCACGCTGGAAAATTATCGGCCGGAAAACGGCGCGCGTTACCGGCCCGTCGGCAGCACCGATAGCGAAGCGGCGTTCTGCAATTTGTTGGAAACGTTGTGCCAGCGATTTCCAAACGAGGCGCCCGATCACGATTCCCTCGGCGCGGAAATCGCCACTTGGGCCGCGCGAGTTTCCAAGCTTGGCACATTCAACTTTCTGCTCGGCGACGGCGAGCGCCTGTACGCCCATTGCTCGACGAAGCTTTCCTACATCGAACGTCGCGCGCCGTTTGCCAAAGCGCGGCTGTTGGATGCTGACGTAGAAGTCGATTTCAGCGAAGTCACGACTAGCAATGATCGCGTCGCCGTGATCGCCACGCTCCCGCTCACGGACAACGAGCAGTGGATAGCGTTGGCGCCCGGCGAATTCGCGGTGTTTCATGAGGGTGTGCGTGTGAATTGACGCATGTTGCGTCCTTGAGTTTATCTTAAGAAATTCAGTCGGCTAGCAACCAATAGTAATGCGGTTCGCAGGCCTTGCATCGCTGTGAGCGACTATCCATGCGGCTCCTGGCGCGATCATTTGTCGTATTATTGCAGTGGCCGGCATGTTGCGACGAGGCAGCCGGGTCCCGAGGCAACGAGATGTCCCTACCTAACGCCCGAAAAACCTTTAAAATTACACTTTTGCCCCGACCATGCTGACCTTCCAAGACCTCATCCTCAAGCTCCAAGCCTACTGGGGCGCCCAAGGCTGCGCGCTGTTGCAGCCTTACGATATGGAGGTCGGCGCGGGGACTTCGCACACCGCCACGTTTTTGCGCGCGCTGGGTCCGGAGCCATGGCGGGCGGCCTATGTGCAGCCGTCGCGCCGGCCTAAAGATGGCCGCTATGGCGAAAATCCCAATCGCTTGCAACACTATTACCAGTATCAAGTGGTACTGAAGCCGTCGCCGCCGGATATTCTTGAGCTTTATCTCGGCTCGCTGCGCGCGATCGGACTCGACCCGCAACAAAACGACGTTCGCTTTGTGGAAGACGATTGGGAAAATCCCACGCTCGGCGCGTGGGGGCTAGGCTGGGAAGTGTGGCTGAACGGCATGGAAGTCACACAGTTCACCTATTTTCAACAAGTCGGCGGACTAGAATGCAAGCCGATCACGGGCGAGATTACCTACGGCCTTGAACGCCTTGCGATGTATCTGCAAAGCGTGAACAGTGTGTACGATTTGGTTTGGACGACGCGCCGGGAGCAAGGCGTGACGAAAACCTTAACCTATGGCGATGTCTTCCATCAAAACGAAGTCGAGCAATCCACTTACAACTTCGAGCACAGCGATGCGGAATTTTTGTTGAGCGCGTTCGCTGCCTACGAGAAACAAGCGAAACATTTGATGGAGGAAAAACTGGCGCTGCCTGCCTACGAACAGGTGTTAAAAGCAGCGCATAGTTTCAATCTCCTCGATGCCCGCGGCGCCATCAGTGTGACGGAGCGTGCCGCCTATATTGGCCGCCTTCGCAACCTCGCGCGCAGTGTGGCGCAAGGCTATTTGGATAGCCGCGCGCGGCTCGGATTTCCCATGGCGCCGAAGCCATGGGCCGCGGAAGCGATTGCCGCGCTCGAACAAAAGAAAGTGGCCTAGCGCGCATGTCCACTAAAAACAATCTCCTGGTCGAATTGCTATGTGAGGAGCTTCCGCCGAAGTGGCTCAGACAACTCGGCGATACGTTCGCCGAAGGGATTTATGTCGGATTGAAAAAACGGCTGTATCTGGCAGATACATGGTCGACCATGTATGCAACGCCGCGCCGCATCGCCGTTCATATTGGCAATGTCCTGGCGGTGTCGCGCGATGTCGAGCTGAACGAAAAACTGATGCCTGCATCCGTGGCATTTGACGCTGCGAATCGCGCAACACCCGCCTTGAAAAAACGATTGGAAAAGATCGGTCGCGGCCATCTTGCCGATGCATGGCCAGATGCAGTTGATGGTCCAGATCGTTTGTATCTCGCAAATGATGGTAAAGCCGAAGGGGTCTATCTGCACACTGTCGCGCCAGGACGACCGCTCAATATAGGTTTGTTCGAGGCGCTGGAGGAAGCACTCTGGGGGCTTCCGATTCCCAAAGTCATGACCTATCAATTAAGCGACGGCTGGACGAGTGTCGATTTCGTGCGACCGGCCCATCGATTGATTGCCTTGCACGGAAATGACGTTGTACCGATTCGTGCCCTCGGCCTGGACGCGGGCCGAGTCACCTCCGGCCATCGCTTTCAGGGTCAAGAAACAATCGAACTGCATAACGCCGACGATTACGAAATGACGTTGAAAAACGCCGGTAACGTCATCGCTAGCTTCGAGAATCGGCGCGCGGAAATCGACCGACAATTGCGCGCACACGCGCAAACTTTGAAATTCGCACTGGAAACAGGCGCCGCCTACGATGCGCTGTTGGACGAAGTCACCGCGCTGGTGGAATATCCGACTGTTTACGTCGGAACTTTTGAGCCAGAATTTCTCGAGGTGCCGCAGGAGTGCTTGACCCTGACCATGCGCGCCAACCAAAAATATTTTCCGTTGTTCGATGCAAACGGCAAGCTCACGAACAAATTTCTGATCGTATCCAATATGCGCCTGGACGACCCACGCAATATCGTCGCAGGCAACGAACGTGTGATTCGTCCACGCTTGTCCGATGCGCGTTTCTTCTTTGATCAGGATCGCAAACAGACGCTCGATGCCTACCTGCCGAAACTCGCCAACGTGGTTTATCACCACAAGCTCGGCAGCCAGGGTGAGCGTGGGCATCGTGTCCTTGCCATTGCCGGCGATATTGCGCGCCTGATTGGCGCGCCCGTTGAGCAAGCGCAACGGGCGGCACAGTTGGCCAAGGCCGATCTGGTCACCGATATGGTCGGTGAATTTCCCGAGTTGCAGGGCATCATGGGGCGTTATTACGCGCTGCACGATCAAGAGCCGCTCGAGGTCGCGAATGCCATCGAAGATCATTACAAGCCACGCTTCGCGGGCGACACTTTGCCGCGCGGGCTGGTCGGTTGCGCCGTGGCATTGGCCGACAAACTGGAAACGCTGGCGGGTCTGTTTGGCATAGGCCAAGTGCCCACGGGCGACAAAGATCCCTTTGCCTTGCGCCGCGCCGCGCTGGGGGTGATACGCATTCTGGTCGAGCGCGATCTCACGGTTAAATTGAACCCACTCGTCGGCTCCGCCTTTGCGGCGTTTCATGGCAAAGTGGCATCAGCCCATACAGACCTTGAAAGCTTTATCTATCAACGCATGGAAGGTTTTTTACGCGACAAAAGCTACACGGCCATCGAGATCGACGCCGTGTTGTCGATGCGACCTGGCCAATTGAATCTAGTGCCACGACAACTCGCCGCCGTGCGCGCTTTCATGCAGTTACCCGAGGCGGAAAGCTTGGCCGCAGCTAACAAACGTGTCGCCAATATCCTGAAAAAAAACGAGCAGACCGACGGCATTCGTGCTAACGCGGATGAGACTAAGCTTGTGGAAACCGCCGAACGCAGCTTGTTTGACGCGCTCAAGCGCACCGCGCCCGCAGCAAACGCCCTGCTGCGCGCGCACGACTTTACCGGTTATCTCAAGTCCTTTGCCGTGCTAAAAGCGCCTGTCGATGCTTTCTTCGATAACGTGATGGTGATGAGCGACGACGCTAGTTTGCGCAACAATCGGCTCGCTTTACTGCACGATCTGCGCACTGCGATGAATCAGGTCGCCGACATTTCCCGCTTGGCGGCGCAATAGCATGATCAAACTTGTCATCCTCGACCGTGACGGCGTGATCAACGTCGACAGCGCGCAATTTATCAAGTCGCCGGACGAATGGAAGGCCGTTCCCGGCTCACTGGAAGCGATTGCGAATTTGAATCAAGCCGGCTTTCATGTGGTAGTTGCCACCAACCAATCCGGCGTGGGCCGCGGCCTGTTTGACATGGCTACGCTTAACGCCATCAATGAAAAAATGATCGATGCCCTCAGACTTATCGGCGGGCGCATAGACGCAATTTTTTATTGTCCCCATGCGGCGGAGGCAAACTGCAACTGCCGCAAGCCCAGGGTCGGCATGTTTGAGGACATCGGCCAACGTTTTAACGCGCCGCTGAAGGGCGTGGCCAGTGTGGGCGATTCTTTGCGCGACCTGCAAGCGTCAGCAGCGGTGGGTGCGCGGCCTATGCTCGTGCTCACCGGCAAAGGAAGCAAAACCCTGGCGCAAGGCGATCTGCCGGTGAGCACGCAGGTTTTTCAAAATCTCGCCGAAGCGGCCAAGACGATCATCCTACCCGCGCAATGATTTGGATTCGTTCCGCCTTGCTATTCCTAGTTCAATTCATCAGCGCGCCGATCATTTGTATCACGATGCTGATCTGCCTGCCGTTTGGCTTCAAGGTATTGTACGGCTGTGTGCGAATTTATACGCGAGTCGCCATTTTCGCCGCGCGCTGGATTTGTGGGATCGACTATCGAGTGATTGGGCGAGAAAACATTCCGCTTGGGCCTAGTATCGTCTTATCGAAACATCAATCCACTTGGGAAACGTTTTTCTTTCTGGATTTGTTTCCACCACAAGTTTGGTTGCTCAAGCGCGAGTTGCTGCGCATCCCTTTTTTTGGTTGGGGTCTCGCCATGCTGCGGCCTATCGCCATAGACCGCAGCGAAAAACTTTCCGCGCTGCGGCAACTGATCCAGCAAGGCAAGCAGCGTCTAGAGCAAGGATTGTGGATTGTGATTTTCCCCGAAGGAACTCGCACGCGCCCTTGCGAAGCGCCACCCTACGCACGCGGCGGTGCGTTGCTCGCCACGAAAACCAACACACCGGTAGTGCCTGTCGCGCTGAATTCCGGCCTGTTCTGGCAGCGGGATTCCTTTTTGAAACGTCCGGGAACCATTACCGTAAGCATCGGCAAGCCCATTGATCCGACCGGCTTGCGTCCCGAAGATCTCAACACGCAAGTACAAACGTGGGTCGAGGCGGAGATGCCACGTTTGGCGCAATATTGAACCATGGCTGACGACATCACCCTCGCTCCCCAGACTGAAACGCAGCGGATTCTGCTGAATGGTCGCGAAGTCGAATTTGCGCTGAAACGTAGCGCGCGGCGCCGCTCCATCGGCTTGAAAGTGGATTACTCGGGGCTAACCGTCACCGCGCCACCGCGGGCGTCGCACCGATCAATCCAGCGGGCGTTGGTAAGCCAAGCGGATTGGGTGCTAAAAAAGGTCGAAGTGTGGCGCAAGAATACGCCACCGAAAATCGAGTGGCGCCAGGGCGCTTTGCTGCCATATATAGGCGGGATGATCGCGTTGAACATTGTCGTATTGGCAAGGCGCGGCGAGAAGTCGTGGCAAGATTTAGCGGGACTTAATTTGGTTTTTTCGACGCCGCCATCTGAGGAGCAAGTGAAAGGAAAAGTGTGCGACTGGTACCGTGGCGAAGCGAAACGTTATTTCCCGCAGCGCGTTGCGCATCTTGCCAACGTCGCGAAGATTGCCCAGCCACGATTTTTTTTAAGTAATGCCCACGCCCGCTGGGGTAGCTGCTCGTCAAACGGCGAGATACGCTTGAGCTGGCGCTTGATGAAAGCGCCACCCGATGTGATCGACTACGTGGCCGCCCATGAACTCGCCCACCTCAGCCACATGGACCACAGCCCGCGCTTCTGGCGGCGCGTGGGCGAAATTTTTCCGAATTACGATACGGCGCGCAACGAGTTACGCAACAACGACGCGCTGTACCGCCTATTTTAGTTTCGATAACCAACCAAAGAACTCATGATGAGAATGTTACACACCATGTTGCGCGTCGGCGACTTAAATAAATCCCTCGCATTTTATACGGAAGTGTTGGGCATGAAATTATTGCGCCAATCGGATTATCCCGACGGCAAATTTACACTCGCATTTGTCGGTTATGGCGACGAGGCAGATCATACGGTGCTAGAACTTACCCATAATTGGAACACGGCGAAGTACGATCTCGGCAATGCTTATGGTCACATCGCGCTGGAAGTCGACGATGCCTATAAGGCCTGCGACGACGCGCGCAATAAAGGCGGCAAAGTGGTGCGAGAAGCGGGGCCGATGAAGCACGGTACAACGGTGATTGCTTTTGTTGAAGATCCCGATGGTTACAAGATCGAGTTTATTCAGCGTAAAAATATAGCACTAGCCGGTTGATAAAAACCGCTGTCATACTGAGAAAAAAAGTGACGAAGAATGTGCTTTTGCAGTCGGTTGATGCAACGAGAATAGCAGATTCATCGCTCCGCTCAGAATGACACGCCACTCACAATGACCTAGCTTTTTTTAGTAGTCCGCTAAGCTGCAAGGCAATAACGATGCGCCTCACCAGGCACTATGCGCTGGGAGCCACGCTGCCATTGCCTCTCAGAGCAAGGTAATTTGTCATTTTCACGTAGTCCTCAACGCCAAGATTTTCTGCACGCAGGATTGAATCTATTTCAAGCGTGCGGAAGTCTTGCGGCGTAAGAAATGCGCTCAACGAATTGCGCAATGTCTTGCGCCGTTGTGTGAACGCGCGCGCAACGACTTTCTCAAACAGTGCGCGATCCACCAACCCATAACGTTTATCGCGGATCGGCACCATGCGGACAATGGCCGAATCCACTTTGGGCGGCGGCGTAAACGCATCGGGTGGAATATGTAGCAGCAAATCCATATCGAAATCCACTTGCAGCATCACCGATAACCGTCCATAACTTGATGAACCCGGCGCGGCGACCATGCGCTCGACCACTTCCAACTGCAACATGAAATGTCCATCGCGTAACTGTTCTAAAAAATGTGCAAAGTGGAACAGCAAGGGCGTGGAAATATTGTAGGGTAAGTTGCCCACCAAACGAATGTCGTTTCCCAGTGTAGTCAGATCAAACTTCAGCGCATCTTGTTCATGAACCGTGAGCTTTGGCGGCGCATGGCGTTCCCGCAGATAAGCCGCGAGATCGCGATCGAGTTCGATCACATGCAGGTGCGGCAGTTTTTTGAGCAAGGGTTCCGTGAGCGCGCCAAGACCTGGACCGATTTCAACAACGAGGTCCGTCGTTTGAATTTCAATCGCGGCGATGATTTCCGCGATGACGTGACGGTCATGCAAAAAATGCTGGCCGAAACGTTTGCGAGCGATGTGCTGCAAATTTAATTGGCCTTGTGTCGCGCGGCGAGTTGCGTGGCCAGTTCCACGGCGGCGATCATACTGCCGATATCGATCTGCCCGGTTCCAGCGAGGTCCAATGCCGTCCCGTGGTCAACCGATGTGCGAACGATGGGCAAGCCCAACGTGACGTTTACACCGTGACCAAAACTCCTCATCTTGAGGACCGGCAGACCTTGATCGTGGTACATGGCGAGCACGGCATCGGCATGATCAAGGTACTTCGGCGTAAACAGCGTATCCGCCGGGAGCGGGCCGTTCAGCGCGAGGCCGCGATCCCGCAAGCGCTTCAGCATGGGTTCGATAATGTCGATCTCTTCACGACCCAAGTGACCTGATTCTCCAGCGTGGGGATTTAGTCCCGCCACCAAAATTCGCGGTGCGGCGATACCGAATTTCCGCTGCAGATCGTGATGCAAAATCGTGATGGTCGTTTCAAGGCCGGACGGCGTGATGGCGCTGGCAACATCCTTAAGCGGCAGGTGCGTGGTCGCCAAGGCAACACGCAACCCGCCACCGACTAACATCATGACCACCTGCTTGGTAGCCGTTTTTTTCGCGAAAAATTCCGTATGGCCGCTAAAGGAAACCCCGGCGTCATTGATCACGCCTTTATGTACGGGGGCGGTCACTACGGCGTCGAAATCGCCCTTCAGCGCGCCGCGAATGGCGCTACTGAGAATAGCCAGCACATAGCGGCTGTTAGCCACGTTGAGACGGCCCGGCATGACGCTTTCCGCTAGGGGATGATGCAAAACCGTCACGCTCCCGCTGCGCAGGCGCGGGAGTTTGGCAGGATCAAAATCAGGCCATTCAATGCGCTTACCGAGCATCGCGGCGCGGGCCGTGAGCAGACTACGATCGGCAACAAAAACTAGATGCGCGCCGAGCTTGCGCTCGGCGAGTAAAACACACAGGTCGGGACCGATGCCGGCGGGTTCACCGGCAGTAATCGCGATAACAGGTAAACGTTCCGCCATCAATATGACAGTACGATAGGGCTATTTATCTTCAGTACGGTACTCGACATAAGCGCCATCGCGAAGCTGCAATAGCCATTGCTGATACGCTTCGTCGGCCTTGCGTTGGCGCAAACCCAATCGCGCCGCGACACGACTTCGGTCGGCGCTGATCTCTGTCGTGCGGCGTTCCAACACCTGCACAATGTGCCAACCAAAATTAGTCAAAAATGGCTGACTGATCTCGTTGGGTTGCAGCGCAGCCATGGTGCGCTCAAACTCGGGCACCGTATCGCCGGGATACACCCAACCTAAATCTCCCGCCTTGCTCGCACTCAAATCTTCGGAAAAACCTTTTGCGACCTCGCCAAAGTCTGCGCCGTTATCAATGCGGCCTTTAAGTTGTAGGATGCGATTTTTCGCATCCGCCTCGTTCACGGTTTCATTCACTTTAACCAAAATGTGCCGCGCGTGGGTCTGGGTCACATTTTGCGTGGCGCCTTGGCCGCGTTTGTCCATCAACTTGACGATGTGAAAACCATTGCCACTCTTGAGAACCGGGCTCAGCTCGCCCAGCCCTAACGTCTGTAACACTTCGACGAACAGGCTAGGCAGCTTTGCCGAATTGCGCCAACCCAGATTGCCTCCCGTCAATGCTTCCTCTGCATCGGAATAGGATGCGGACACTTGACCGA
>JBDSJK010000437.1:0-14206 GCA_039917535.1 Burkholderiales bacterium | reverse complement strand
AAGACAAAGCTCGCGTAGTCGATATCGCCAAGACCCTTGTGGATATTGGCTTCCAGCTCGTCGCAACGCGGGGAACCGCGTCATTCCTCGCGGCGGAAGGCATCACCGTTACGCCGGTAAACAAAGTTGCCCAAGGTCGTCCGCATATTGTCGATATGATCAAGAACAACGAAATCAGCCTGATCGTGAATACCGTTGAAGACAAACGCGCGATCCAGGATTCCTGGTCGATCCGCAACGCGGCCTTGCAGGGTAAAGTTACTTACTACACAACGCTTTCCGGCGCCCGTGCCGCGTGTCTGGGCATGCGGCAGATCACGGAACTGGACGTTTATAGTGTACAAGAGTTACATCTCAGTCTTGAGCAATCGCAAAAATATAAGGTAAGCGCATGAACAAAGTTCCATTAACGGTGGTCGGTGCAGAGCTGTTACGCGCAGAATTAAATCAACTCAAGTCAGTTGACCGACCGAGCATCATTCAGGCGATTGCGGAAGCACGCGCCCATGGCGATTTATCGGAGAATGCCGAATATGCAGCGGCAAAGGAGCGCCAGAGCTTCATTGAGGGGCGTATTATCGAGTTAGAAGGCAAATTGTCCAACGCACAGATCATCGACCCCAAATTGCTCGATCCCGATGGCCGTTGCGTATTTGCGGCAACGGTCGACCTGCAGGATTTATCAAACGATAGCGCAGTGACCTACCAAATCGTCGGCGAAGATGAGGCGGATATCAAATTAGGTAAAATTTCCATCACCTCGCCGATTGCCCGAGCGCTGATCGGTAAATACGCCGGTGACGTCGTAGAAGTCATGGCGCCCAGTGGCGTGCGCGAATATGAGATTCTAGACGTCAAATACCTTTAGCAGGGTGCGTCAACCTGCTAGTTTGGCAGGGTGAGTTTAGGTTCCGCGGCAGGGCGGTAAATAACCAATATCTTGCCAATTTGTTGTACCGGCGCCGCATTGAGTTCGTTGCAGATAGCGTCCAATGTTTGGTTGCGCGCCACGCGATCGTCACCGGCCAGCGTAATTTTCATCAACTCGTGAAATCGCAAGCTGCTATCAATTTCTTTTTTCACTGTGTCCGTCAGGCCGGAATGGCCGATCATCACGATAGGTCGCAGCCCGTGGGCTTGAGCGCGCAAGAAACGGCGCTGAGTTGGAGTTAAATTTAGCATGTCGGAATTGTAGCCCATGGCGCTAAAACCCTCTAGCAAAGTCTGGATGCTGCGCCATATCAACGATACTTATGTGCAGCGCGCGCAGCGCGACGGTTATCGTTCCCGTTCGGCCTATAAACTCATTGAAATCAATGAACGTGACAAACTTTTGTCGCCCGGGATGACGCTGATCGACCTGGGCGCCGCGCCCGGCGGATGGTCGCAGGTGGCGGGAGCCTGCGTTGGGCCGCGCGGAAAGGTCTTTGCCATTGACCTGTTGCCCATGGTTGGCTTACCCAACGTGGATTTTTTGCAGGGCGACTTCAGTGATCTTGCGCTGCAGGCGCAGTTGCGCCCGCTGTTGCCGGCAAAAGGCGTTGATCTTGTGATTTGCGACGTGGCGCCCAATATGACCGGTATACCCAGTGCCGATCAGGCTAGGGGCTATAATCTAGCTGAAGAAGCGCTGGAATTTACCCGTACGGTGATTAAACCCGACGGCGCTTTTTTGGTCAAAGTCTTTCAGGGCGCGGATTTTGAGGTGTATCGCAAAGAACTCGCGGCGGTGTTTGTGAAATGCGCGGTGCGTAAGCCAAAAGCCTCCCGAGAGGTAAGCCGAGAACTGTATTTACTGGCGCGGGGTTTGCGGCCCCTACCGGCAAAATAGATGTAAACTTATGTGGCCTAAGGAAATTTTGCTCTGTGTAGTGTAATGCACTATGATTACCAAACAATTAGTCCTAAGGAACGGCATTGAATAATCTCGTCAAGAACGTTGGTATCTGGCTCGTCATTGCGCTGGTTCTTATGACCCTGTTTAACCAATTCGGCGGCCACCCATCCAATAACGTGGTGGCTTATTCCGAGTTCATGGAACAGGCCAAGCAAGGCGCTGTTAAAGAAGTCGTGATCGACGGCCGCACCATGCGCTGGGAAGCTAATGACGGCAAGCACTTCGTGACCCACAATCCAGGCGATTTGGGCATGGTCGGCGATCTGCTCAAATATCGCGTGCGCATTGTTGCCCAGCCGGAAGAGGAGCGCTCGTTCTGGCTCGGCGTGTTGGTCAACTGGTTCCCGTTCCTGCTCATCATTGGCGTTTGGGTATTTTTCATGCGTCAAATGCAAGGCGGTGGCCGGGGTGGCGCGTTCTCCTTCGGCAAAAGCCGTGCGAAGATGCTGGATGAAAATACCAACCAAGTGACCTTCGCGGACGTTGCCGGCGTGGACGAGGCGAAGGAAGAAGTCGCCGAATTGGTAGAATTCCTGCGCGACCCGCAAAAATTTCAAAAATTGGGTGGCCGCATTCCCCGCGGCGTGTTGATGGTGGGTTCGCCGGGTACCGGTAAAACACTGCTGGCGCGTGCGATCGCGGGCGAAGCAAAGGTACCGTTCTTCTCGATTTCCGGCTCTGATTTCGTCGAAATGTTTGTCGGTGTCGGCGCGGCGCGGGTTCGAGACATGTTTGAGCAGGCGAAGAAAAATGCGCCGTGCATCATCTTCATCGACGAGATTGACGCGGTGGGACGCCAGCGTGGTGCCGGGCTGGGCGGCGGCAACGACGAGCGCGAGCAGACTTTGAACCAGTTGCTGGTCGAGATGGACGGCTTTGAAGGCACGGCGGGCGTGATCGTGATCGCTGCCACCAACCGGCCAGACGTGCTTGACCCTGCTCTGCTACGTCCGGGCCGTTTCGACCGTCAGGTGGTCGTGCCGTTGCCCGATATTCGCGGTCGCGAGCAAATTTTGATGGTGCACATGCGTAAGGTTCCTATTGCCCCCGACGTGAAGGCCGGCGTTATCGCCCGCGGTACGCCCGGCATGTCCGGCGCGGATTTGGCCAACCTGGTGAATGAAGCGGCGCTGTTCGCCGCCCGGAGCAGCAAACGTTTAGTGGACATGCTCGATTTCGAGCGCGCCAAAGATAAAATCATCATGGGTGCGGAGCGCCGCTCCATGGTGATGCCGGAGGAAGAACGCCGCAATACGGCATACCACGAATCCGGGCATGCCATCGTGGCCAAGCTGTTGCCCAGGACTGATCCGGTGCATAAAGTTACCATCATTCCTCGCGGCCGGGCGCTGGGCGTCACGATGCAACTGCCGACCCAAGATCGCTACAGCTACGATCGCGCGTTATTGCTCAACAACATAGCGGTGTTGTTCGGCGGTCGCATTGCCGAAGAAATTTTCATGAACCAGATGACCACGGGCGCATCCAACGACTTCAAGCGCGCAACAGAAATGGCGCGCCGCATGGTCACGGAATGGGGCATGAGTGACGCGCTCGGCCCGATGGTTTACGGCGAAAATGAAAGCGAAGTGTTCTTGGGTCGCTCCGTTACCAATCACCAAAGCGTATCCGAAGATACCATGCGCCAGGTGGACGCGGAAATTCGCCGCATTATCGACGAGCAGTACAAACTCGCGCGCAAATTGATCGAGGACAATCGCGATAAGGTCGAAGTGATGACCAAAGCGCTGCTGGATTGGGAAACGATCGATGCGGACCAAATCGAGGACATCATGCAAGGCCTACCGCCACGGGCACCCAAGCCCAGCCAAATTACGCCGCCGCCTGCAGCGAGCGGCCCGTCCGAGCCGGCTGTGACCCCGACCGCAAAGCCGGCTGAAGAAGCCTAAGGCGAGTCCAGCAAACGAGTTAAAATAAACACAGCGCCCACGAGGCGCTGTGTTTATTTTCACAGATGGATTTCGTTAACGCAAGGGCGGACTGCCCATTTCACTCAGGAGGAAGAAGATATGATTCCCGATCTAACAGGCAAAGTTGTGCTCATCACCGGGGCTAGTACCGGTATTGGCGCTGCTGTAGCGAAAGCGTTTGGCGCCGAGGGCTCGAAAGTTGCCGTTCACTATAATTCAAGCAAGGCGCAAGCCGATGACGTAGTTGCTTCGATACGCAAAGCTGGCGGCGATGTAATCACAGTCGCGGGCGATCTGTCGAAATCCGGCGCCGCCGAAAGTGTCGTCAAACAATGCATCGATCACTATGGCCGCGTTGATGTGCTGATCAACAATGCGGGCAGCATGGTGCGGCGATCCCATGTGGTGGATTCCGACGACGCATTGCTTGAAGAGTTATTCAACCTCAATATTCGCTCAGTGGTAGCGGCTAGTCGTGCGGCAATTCCTCACATGCGCAAACAAGGCGGCGGAAATATTATCATCACGACCTCAGTCGCCGCGCGTAACGGCGGTGGGCCGGGCGCGGTGTTATATGCTTCAACCAAGGGTTTCGTGAGCACCTTCACCCGTGGTTTGGCAAAGGAAGTCGTAAAGGACAATATCCGGGTGAATGCCGTCGCGCCCGGGGTGATCTTGACGCCATTCCACGAACGCTATTCCACCAAAGCGCAGCTGGATATGCTCCAAGGTACCATTCCAATGGGCCGTTTAGCTGGGTCGGACGAATGCAACGGCGCCTATCTTTACCTTGCGTCGAATGCCTTATCGGGCTACGTCACAGGACAGGTCATGGAAGTGAA
The DNA here is from genome assembly GCA_039917535.1 of Burkholderiales bacterium. Taxonomy (GTDB): domain Bacteria; phylum Pseudomonadota; class Gammaproteobacteria; order Burkholderiales; family JALYOK01; genus JBDSJK01. Next base: position 9,536 of record JBDSJK010000437.1, on the reverse strand, counting down.
TGGCGGGCAGTTGATGCCTTAAGCAGCGAGCATGATGAAAGCTGAAGCGCTGCGCTGCGGGCGGTTTACGCTTGAGTTGTCCAGACCTTTGGTGATGGGTATCGTCAACGTCACGCCCGATTCGTTTTCCGATGGCGGAAAGTTTTTGGCGAAAAACGCCGCCCTTGATCATGCTTATCAATTGATCGAGGAGGGTGCTGATATTCTTGACGTGGGTGGCGAGTCGACGCGTCCAGGGGCGGAGGGTGTTAGCATAGCAGATGAATTGGCGCGTGTGCTGCCCGTTATCGAGGCATTGAAAAATCAGTCGCTGCCTATTTCCATCGACACCATGAAAGCGGAGGTGATGGCGGCCGCCATTCAAGCCGGTGCTACGATGGTGAATGATGTCTATGCCCTTCGTGCCGACGGCGCAGAGACAGTGTGTGTGCAAAGTGATGTCGCTGTGTGTCTGATGCATATGCAAGGTTCGCCGCGCACGATGCAAGCGAATCCTCACTACCTCGATGTCGTTGCGGAAGTGCGATCGTTTTTGTTCGAGCGCGCGGCCTCGTGCGAGCGGGGAGGAATCAGCAAGGATCGCATCGTCATCGATCCGGGCTTCGGTTTTGGGAAAAATAGTGAGCATAACCTGATCTTGCTACGCAACCTCAGTAAGCTGCGCGAAGCGGGCTACGCGGTGCTCGCGGGGTTGTCGCGCAAATCCGTGCTGGGAAAAATCATCGGGCAAGAAGTGGTCTCGCGCGTATCCGCAAGCGTGGCGGCGGCGCTGCTCGCCGTGCAACGCGGTGCGCAGATTGTGAGGGTTCATGACGTGCGAGCAACAAAAGATGCGCTTGCGATACTGCAAGCCGTGAATGGTTGAGGTTGTCTGAAGGGAGAACAACATGGTAAGAAAATATTTTGGCACCGACGGCGTGCGCGGACGGGTGGGTGAAGCGCCGATCACGCCCGATTTCGTATTGCGATTGGGCGAGGCCGCCGGCAAAGTCCTCGCCGAGGCCAATCATGATCCGCGCGATCGCGAGCGGCCGGCGGTGCTGATCGCTAAGGACACGCGCATTTCTGGCTACATGCTGGAAAGTGCGCTGGAAGCAGGGTTCTGTGCAGCCGGCGTGGACGTATTATTGGTCGGCCCAATGCCGACACCGGCTGTTGCTTATCTGACTCGCGCGTTGCGCTTGCAGGCGGGCGTGATGATTAGTGCGTCCCATAATCCTTACGACGACAACGGCATCAAGTTCTTTTTAGCGAATGGAACAAAATTGCCTGATGAATTGGAAATGGCCATAGAAGCCCATCTTAGCGAGCCGATGCAAACCAAACCGTCGGCGCGGTTGGGTCGCGTACGGCGTATCGACGACGCCGATGGCCGCTACATCGAATTTTGTAAAAGCACGTTTCCCAATGAGTTGGACTTGCGCGGCCTGCGCATCGTCGTTGATTGCGCAAACGGCGCGGCCTACCATATCGCGCCACCGGTGTTTCACGAGTTGGGCGCAGAGGTGATTCCCATTTCCAATCAACCCAACGGTTTCAACATCAATGAGAAATGTGGTGCGACTCACACCGCAGGTTTGCGCGCCGCCGTGTTGGAACAGCACGCGGATTTGGGCATTGCGCTCGACGGCGACGCGGACCGGCTGATGATGTGCGATGCCGACGGCAGCGTTTACGATGGCGATCAACTCGTGTACGTGATTGCAAAACATCGTAAAGAGAACGGCGACATGCGTGGCGGCATCGTCGGCACGCTGATGAGCAATTTGGCGCTTGAGCACGGTCTTGCCAAGCTCGATATACCCTTTGCTCGAGCCAAAGTGGGCGATCGTTACGTGTTGGAAATGCTGATGGAAAAGGGCTGGAACTGGGGCGCGGAAAATTCTGGCCACATTATTTGCCGCGACAAGCACACCACCGGCGATGGCATCATTTCCGCGCTGCAAGTGCTGTCTGCTCTCGTCTCAAGCAAAACCACGCTGAAAAAATATACTGCCGAGTTGAAGCTCTATCCGCAAATTTTGATCAACGTAAAAACCCAACGCGGATTCGATTTCCGTGCGCACCCGAGCATACAAGCGAGTGTAAGCGAAGCGGAAAAAGCCCTTGATGGTAGTGGCCGCGTGTTGCTGCGTCCGTCCGGCACCGAGCCGGTATTACGAGTGATGGTCGAGGGGAGCGAGGAATCCGAGGTGAGAAACTGGGCGGAGAAAATCGCCGAGAGCGTCAAGTCGGCGGCAGCAGTTTAGCTGCAAAAATAATTTCCGGCTTGCCTGTAGAAGCAATACCGGTGAGCTTCTCAGGCCAGGCATTGCCACGATCAAGTATCCATGCGGGTCGTGGCGGTGCTGCTAAAGAAGTTCTGGAGAAATTACAGCATGGAGCAAGGTCTCCATTTCTAAACCAGTGCCGCGGGTACGAAACCACCACACCGCGCCCTTCTTGATTTGACCATCGGCGTCTTTCCCCGCAAGCAATAGCGAAGCGACTTGGCCCAAGGTCGGTTGATGGCCAACGATCACGATCGTGCCGTCACCCGACGGCCAGCCGGCGAGCCGCAATACCGCATGAGGCGATGCGCCTACCGCCAATTCATCCGTCACCTCAAAATCACGGACGAACGGGCGCGCCGTTTGTTGGGCACGCATAGCGCTGCTGCTAATCGCTTTGACCGGGCCCTTGATGTGTGCCTCAAGCCATTTCGCCATGTCACGTGCTTGTTTTCGGCCGCGAGCCGTTAACGCACGATCATGGTCCGGTGTGGTGTTTTCCGCGTCAGCATGACGCCATAAGATTAGATCCATAGTGGTCACCAAAATGTTCGTTGTTCAAAAAAACTTTCGGAGATTGGGTCCAACTGGGCGAGGTAAGCTTGCTGCGCCCCTTGCACCCAAGCCTGCGCCAATGCACTGCCTGCCGGTTTATGCATCTGCGACAAGATCGTCATTGCAGTCGCGCCATCGTTGAGCGCGCCGAGAACCGACTGTAAGTTGGCTAGATGGTGGAGATAAGGTTTTGCGTGTTTTGCTGGGAACAGTGACGTGTAAAATTCACCGGCATAGCGTAGCCTTTTACCGAGTATGCGTACGCCATGCCGCTGTTCGGCGCCCAACGAAACCAAGTGTTTGGCGCATTGCTTAATTCGCTGGTGCTGCTTCCCTAACTTTACCTGGGCAAAGTCGAGTATGGATTCAGTATGTTTTGTCGTAGCGTTGGCATTGGGTGACTGAGACAAATTCACCAACTCGGCGCCTGTGGCCATCAACAGTTGTTGATAGCGGCGTGACTGGATAGCCGCGCAGCTTGCGGTCTGCGCCTGCTGCCGCAGTGCTTCCATATCAATTCGCAGTTGCGCCAGCTCGGTGTGATTTGGGTACGTTGCACATATGGGCGGCAGCGTCTCGGACAAAAACACGTCGTAATCACGAGTGACACCCAACTGGCTCCCCAGCCACTTAAGCTCGGTGTCGATGGCCGCAAGCTGTTCGCTCCCGATGTGCTGATCGAAAAGCCGTACCGCCGTGCGCAGCCGCCGTGTGGCAACGCGCATTTGATGAACAAACTCCGGATCTTGCCCCAGTTCCACGCCCGCTTCGTTTGCAGTGAGCTGATCGAGGCAGGCGGACGCGATCTCAATAAAGCCTTGCGTAACGGTCATGCGCTTGTTGAGCGCAATAGGTGTCGCTTTCGTGGGCCTAAGCACTGCATTTGATACAAGCGCAAAGCCACGCGCTGCTTTACTATCTTGCTCCAAACGAACGGGTATATGTTCCAGTAGCGCGCGAGCGAAAGAGAAAAGCGCAGCAGGATTTCCGCTGATCAACTCTAGTTCAATTTCGCGGATGGGCGAGGTTTTATCTGCCGCCGAAATTGAGCCGCGATCAAGCGAGAATGTACATTGCGTGCCGTCGGCAAGTTCCAGCAAGCGATCAAAGCGCTTGAACTCCGTCAGGAAAACTGGACGCAACTGAGTGTGAATAGAAGAATCGGACAACAATTTCCTGACCTCGTGATCAGGCACGAGATTGAAATCAAAAGTGTTCGCCGCAGTCTCGGTTTCCCATTCGGGGCGTTCGTGGAGCCCAGCAGTGATGCGGCCTTCCGTCTTGATGGTCTGCAACCATTTGCCGTGGTTTTCGCGCAATCGTAATGCGATGCCATGCGCTTTGAGCCGCAGATCCGGTGTGTCGTAATAAATACTCTTGAGCGTCGATCCGGGAAATTTTTTTCGCGTCGCGGCGCTTAGCAACGGCAAACGCTGGAGTCGCCAAATGTCCTGTTCCGCGATAGCCAGTTTGAGTTCGACCTCGCGCTCCGACATCGTCTTAACTCTGTTCCTCGAACGTGCTAAGCAAGTATTCTTGCACCGCTAGGCGAGGGCCCGAGCGAGGTTTTTTGCGGTGGTATGCGCCATCGGAATCCATCTCCCACGTTTGGCTGTTGTCGCGAAGATAGGGCGTGAGACCTTCGTTGACGACACGGCGTTTGAGCTTTGCATCGAGAATAGGCACGGCTATTTCAATGCGCCTAAAAAAATTCCGCTCCATCCAGTCGGCGCTGGAAATGTAGACATCGGCCACGTCATTATTGTGAAAATAGTAAATTCGCGTGTGCTCCAAGAACCGTCCCAGAATTGAACGTACGCGAATATTCTCCGACAGCTCGGGAACGCCGGGGCGCAGCGTGCATACGCCGCGAACGATGAGGTCAATCTGTACCCCCGCCTGGGAAGCCGCATACAGCGCGACGATGACTTTTGGTTCGGTCAATTGATTGAGCTTGGCGATGATCTTAGCGGGTTTGCCGGCGCGAGCGTTTTCCGCTTCGCGCTCGATGGATTTGATCACCTGGCCATGCAAATTAAACGGCGCTTGCCACAGGTGGCGCAGGGCGCCGGCCTTGCCCAAACCCGTCAATTGCATGAACACTTCGTTCACGTCGGCGCAGATTTCTTCATTGCACGTGAGCAGGCCGAAATCCGTATAGAGCTTGGTGGTGCGGATGTGATAATTACCCGTACCCAAGTGAACATAGCGCTTCAGCACGCCCTCTTCGCGCCGCACCACCATGGCCATTTTGGCATGGGTCTTGTAACCGAACACACCGTAAACCACGTGGGCGCCCGCTTCTTCCAGGCGCCCCGCCCAATTGATATTGGCCTGTTCGTCAAAGCGCGCCAGCAGTTCCACCACCACCGTGACTTCTTTACCCCGGTGCGCGGCGAGGATCAACGCCTCAATTAAGTCCGATGCATTACCCGCGCGATAGACCGTTTGCTTAATAGCGACGACGCTGGGATCCGACGCCGCTTGTTGGATGAAGTCCACCACCGGCTTGAAGGATTGAAACGGGTGATGCAGCAGAATATCGCCGCCCCGTATGGACATAAAAATTTCTTCCGACTTGGCGATTTCCTTCGGTATTGCCTGTACAAACGCCGCAAATTTCAGTTCATGGTTGTCGATCCAATCAGGCACCTGAATCAGCCGGCCTAAGTTGACGGGGCCGTTGACTCTATATAAATCGTCCTCGCCCAGGCCAAATTGCTGTAACAGGAAATCCACCATTTCCGCAGAGCAATTGTCCGCGACCTCGAGCCGGACGGCGTCGCCGAACTGGCGTTGCGTTAACTCGCCTTGCAGCGCGAGGCGCAAATTCTTGATGTCTTCCTCCTCGAGGTCCAGCTCGCTATTGCGCGTGACCTGGAATGCATACCAGCCCGTGGCTTTCATGCCGGAAAAAAGCTCGTCGACGTTATCATGCAAAATTGACGAGAGAAAAACAAAGGTATCGCCTGCACCTGAGATTGCATCGGGCAACTTGACCAGGCGTGGCAGCGCCCGCGGCGCTTGCAAAACCGCTGTGCCGGAATTGCGGCCAAAGGCATCTTTGCCCGTTAACGCAATGGCAAAATTCAGGCTCTTATTCAACAGCCGCGGGAACGGGTGGGCCGGATCCAAGCCAATCGGCGTAAGCACAGGCATGACCTCACGGAGAAAATACGCCTTGATCCAAGCGCGTTGTTCGTTGCTCCATTCCACGCGGCGCAGGAAGCGAATTTGCTGCGCCTGCAAGGCGGGCAAGACTACCTCGTTGAACAAACGATACATGCGCTCCACCACGGCGCGCGCGCGCGGCAGGATGAGCTTGAAGGTCTCGTGCGGGGTCAGCCCGTCGGGGCTGAGGCTAGCTGTGCCGTAGCGCATCTGCTCCTTGAGGCCCGCGACGCGGATCTCGAAGAATTCATCGAGATTAGAATCGGCGATGGAGAGAAAACGCAGCCGCTCAAGCAGCGGAGTGCCCGGTTCTTCGACCAAATCGAGGACGCGGTCGTTAAAGGCAAGCGAACCTAGTTCCCGATTGAGGAAATGTTTGGAATCCATGCTCGGGCGAGGAGTTTTCCGTTTATTGATCAATATGAAGTTATCAAAGTTTCATTACAGTGATGTGACAGACGCAGTGGTGAGAAAAACGTTCACCGAACACTAGGCTGCATGGCACAATTAGACATTCTGACATCAGCAAAATAATCTCGCATTAATATGAGCCAGTATTCTACGATTGCTGCCGTCGATCTGGGTTCCAATAGTTTTCGGCTGCAAGTCGCGCGCGTGGTGGATGATCAAGTGTATCCGCTCGATTCCCTGAAGGAAACGGTGCGTCTCGCGGCCGGGCTGAACGATGAGAAAGTCATAGACGATGATGCGCAAGAACGAGCGCTAACGTCGCTCAAGCGCTTTGGCGAGCGGCTGCGCGGCATGCCGCCCAATGCCGTGCGCGCCGTCGGGACAAACACGCTGCGGGTGGCAAGAAATGCCGACGGCTTTTTGCATAAAGCGCAAAAGGCACTGGGATTCCCGATCGAAGTGGTCGCCGGTCATGAGGAGGCGCGGCTTATCTACGTCGGCGTGGCCCATGGCTTGCCGGCGAAGCGGGATCGGCGTTTGGTGGTCGACATCGGTGGCGGTTCGACGGAGTGTATCATCGGCAAGGGCTTCGAGCCGATCCGCATGGAAAGCCTATTCATGGGCTGCGTCGGATTCAGTCAACGTTATTTTCCCGACGGAAAAATATCTACAAGAGCCTTTAAGGAGGCGGAACTCGCGGCGGCGACGGAACTGCAAACCATCGTGCATGATTTTACGCCTAGCGAATGGAAACAGGCCGTTGGTTCCAGTGGGACGGCGCGCTCCATCGCGGAGGTGCTGGAGGCTGGCGGCGTGAGCCACAATGGCATTACCGCAAAAGGTATGCCTTGGATCAAGGAGAAATTGCTCGCCGCCGGTGATGTGCGCAAGCTTGAACTGCCAGGGCTGCGCGATGATCGCAAGCCTGTGTTTGCCGGCGGCTTTGCCATCATGTCGGCGGTATTCAACGAGCTTGGCCTAGAATCCATGCACACTACGGAGTCCGGGTTACGTGATGGCGTGTTGTGGGACATGCTCGGCCGCATCCAGCGCCGCGACATTCGCGACACGAGCGTCAAGCAGTTTATGTCCCGTTATCACGTCGATCAAGTGCAGGCGGCGCGGGTCGAAAAATTGAGTGTCGCATTGTTCAACCAACTTGCTCATCAGCATTCTGATCCCGAACATGTGCTGCAGTATTTAGCCTGGTCTGCGCGCTTGCACGAGGTGGGCATTTCCATCGCCTATGCCAGTTTTCACAAGCATTCAGCCTATATTTTGCTGAACGCCGACATGCCCGGTTTTTCGAAGATGGAACAAGCGAAGTTGAGTCACTGGACCTTGGCCAGCCGCGGTTCGCTAAGCAAAGTGTTGCCGTATGTTGAACACGGCGAAGATTGGCTACCCATTGCCGCCTTGCGCCTCGCCGTGTTGTTCAATCGTGGCCGCATGCCGACTCGTTTAGGCGAGGTGAAAATCGAGCGGCACGGCAAGGATATTCTTGTCGGCGTGGATGCAGCGTGGTTGGCACGTAACCCGTTAACGGTCGCGGTTCTTGAAGCCGAAATAAGGGTCTGGAAAAGTGTCGACTTCAGGCTTGCCGTCGAGGCCGTGGACCGCAGTGATGAATTGGCCAATGACTAAATCAATGACCGATTCTTACCAAGCCTGTTGGCGCGCGCCGTTTGCAATGATCGGTGTGGTGACCGATGGCGACTACGTGACGCGCATCGCGCTATTGTCACGCCGCCGCAAGGAAATTTCGCCACGCACGCCGGCGGCGGCGCTTGCCTGTGAGCAGCTCGCCGCCTACGTTGCCGATGCGGATTTCAAATTTACGCTGCCGCTGAGCGTGGAAGGGACGCTGCACCAAATGGCGGTGTGGCGCGCGATGCTGCAAATCCCCAGCGGCCAGACGCGCACCTATGGCGAGGTCGCGCAATCCATCAAGTCCGCGCCCCGGGCGATTGGCGGCGCCTGCGGCGCCAACCCCGTTCCCATCATCATTCCCTGTCATCGCGTGGTCAGCAAAACAGGCATGGGTGGTTTCATGGGCGCCACGGAGGGCGGTCCGCTCGAGATAAAGGCGTGGCTGCTTGCCCATGAACAACGCTGAGGCGTTGCTTGATCGTTTTTGCGATGCGCTATGGTTGGAACAAGGTTTGTCGCCCAACACCTTGGCGAGCTATCGCCGTGATCTGCAGCAATTTTCACGCTGGCTAGACGCGCAGAGCAAGAAAACGCTTTTGCAGGGAAATGGCGCCGATATTCAATCCTATCTTGCCCAGCGCATAGGTCACGATCATGCCAAGCCGCGCACGACAGCGCGATTGCTATCAAGCTTGAAGCGTTTCTACCAATACAGTTTGCGCGAAGGAAAAATCTCCGCCGATCCTACCTTGCACATCGCAGCCCCAAAATTGCCGCGCAGCCTGCCTAAGAGCGTGAGCGAAACCGAAGTAATTGCGCTGCTCAATGCGCCCGACGTAGCCAAGCCACTCGGGCTGCGGGATCGCGCCATGCTGGAAATGCTTTACGCGGGCGGTTTCCGCGTTTCCGAGTTGGTTAGTCTGAGCATGGTCCAGGTCAGCGTCGACATGGCCGTGGTTAAGGTGCTAGGCAAAGGCGCGAAAGAACGCTTGGTTCCGATTGGCGAAGAGGCCTTGGATTGGCTCGCTAGATACCTTCAAGAAGCACGTCTCGCCTTGCTCTCTGGCAAGATGACCCATGCATTATTTGTCACGGCGCGCGGTGCGGCCATGACACGGCAAGCATTTTGGTATGCGATCAAGCGTTACGCAATTATCGCCGGCATTCAAAAATCCCTTTCGCCCCACACTCTGCGTCACGCCTTTGCGACCCATCTCATCAACCACGGCGCCGATCTGCGTGTCGTGCAGTTATTGCTCGGCCATTCGGATATTTCTACCACGCAAATATATACCCATGTCGCCCGCGAGCGATTGAAGCTACTCCACGCTAAGCATCACCCGCGCGGGTAGTGCCAGGAGAGCCGCATGGGTATTGGCTCTCCGGCCGGTTTCATAGCGTGTTTTGTGACGCAAACATCGCTTAGCTTATAATTACTTTTTTAGCGTCTTTGCCGTTTCATGAATCCCCAATACAATC
>JBDSJK010000436.1:0-9577 GCA_039917535.1 Burkholderiales bacterium | reverse complement strand
CTTGCACAAATGTATACCCTGGTACGCCGGCGCGATTTGATCTATGTCAAATCGCGCCGCCAAGCGGCGGCGTGGCTGATGGAATTGGGCATGCTGTTATGGTCTTGATTGTTTTGATCCCGGTTCGAAGCGCCACCCATATAAATCGTGAAATGGTCCTGGCGGCGGTTCAGAAAAATCTTGCCCCTCTTCCGGCGTTGCTAACGACCAATCCCCCCTGCATGCCGACCTCTATCCCGCTGTCAATTCGCGTATAGTCTAAAGATTATACCCCGCCGTCTCAAAATACTCTGTGCGCCAGCGAACATAACCCGAAAAGCGACGATCACTGCCGGAGATTTATGGGGATCGAGAGCAGCCCTGTCGTCGACAGCGTGATGAACAGCAGTTGTTCAGCCGCTATAACCCTAAAAACTGCAGTTAGCCGATTCCATTTGTATGACTTGGGAGGAATCGATGGGTTTGAGGAAGCCCGATACCGGCGAGGGTACGCTTGAGAGGGTCGCAGATGAGGGTCCAGACGGTGATGGGGTTGAACTGCTCCGCAGCGCGGGTGGTCGTCCATGCTTGAAGCTGCGCGGAAACACGCGTCAGCGCCGCCTTGGCCGTGCCGAAATGGGCATGCAGACCGGTCAGTGTGATCGTCGTCTGACCGGCATGCTCCGTTTTACGCCCCACCGAGGATATCAACCACGGCCGGCTGGTAATCGCCTCGCGTTGGGGGTGCGGATTGGCCAGCCGGACAAACAAGCTCTAGCCGTTGTAGATCAGGGCCAGCGCTCGCGCCGAGAGCTGGCAGCGGTGCAAATCGTGCGTAGTGAAGCCGCCCCAGCCCCAGGGGTTCTTCAGTTCATCGAAGGCGTTCTCGGCATCGGCCTGACCCCGGTACAGTTGCCCCAGACTGAGGATTTCGTGATCCAAGTGGGTGACCAGCACTGCAGACTCGTAGCCGGGGATGCGCTTGCCTGCCTTGCGGTCGGCCTGGACGAAGCCAGAAGCTGCTGGCCGTTGTCCGCCTAGGCAATCAGCACCTCGCCCTGAAGGGGCCGACGCAACCCACCACACGCCGGGCGACATCCCATCCAGTCAGTTTCAACGGACCCGTCTTGCCCTCTCACCCTTGGCCCGCCTGCGTCCAACCGGCATCCCAGAAGACCCGTTCGATAGGGCGCTTGACGTTCTTCGAGAGCTTGAGTTTGAAGAGGTAGGCCTGCTGCCTGTCTTCCAGCGCCGCCATGACGGTGTCGGAACCATAGCCACAATCGCCCCGGCTTCTTCGGGTTACAGGAAACGACGGCACCTCCCTAGTTTGCCGTAAAGCGGTTTCACGGTCGTGTCGATGTCCAGAATCCACGCCGCATCGAGCAGTGGCGCCACGCTTTCGTTCAGATGGCCGTCCAGCCAGCCACACCCGCGGCTTGCGGGATCGGCGTCAGGGCGCGACGCAAGGCGTCCTCGGAAATGACCTTGTTCATCATGCCCAGCAATGCAGGATTGACGCCGTCACAGCGAATGGCGGTGACGTGCGAATAGCGCCGCTGTCCCTACCGTGCCGACAGCATCCAGGGGCCCAGTACATCGGCTTTGCTTGGCGCGTTCGGACTCGCGTAGCTCAACAGGCAGCCGTCACGCCAGCGCGGCCACAGGCCAGTCAGGGTCAGAAATTCAATGAAGTAGGCTAACTGGCCCATGGGCGTCGCCGCGCGCTCCGACTCCCAGCGCATCTGCACGCGACCTCCCGCCGTCCGCAGCTTGCGCAAGACCGCAGCATTGCTTCTCGTTTCGCCAGTTTCAATTTCGATTCACTCATCGGGCGACTCCCGGCCCTCCACTCAAACCCGCAGCTTGCCTGATCTACCACCCAATTGCAGCCGCCAACTGAGGTTTTTAGGATCATAAGAAAAAACACGCAGAGTCTGTTTAGACTAACAACCTGGCCTTTCGCCAAACGGGCCCTAGTTTACCGTTCCTTAAGAGCTATTCTGGACAGCGCGGGATCTATTTGGAATATGCTGATCTGAGCGCGAAATCGCACCGTTGAGCTGGTTTGGGTTGTGGCCATTTGCGGTTAGCGTGTGATCCACGCTTCGCTGCTGTCATACCGCTGCGACATCATGTTACGCTTACGCGCAGAGGAAGGCATGGGGGGCTCAAGCTTATTCTGAACAAGTTCTTCATGCACAGGGGTTACGCTCTGGCATTAAAAATGGAATAAGGATATGTCTGCGAAAAAATTAATCTACGGCCTGGTTGCGCTGATGGCCGCTGGCCTTGGTGTATTTTTTTATGTCGTGCCGAGGTATGTCGATCGCACGCATAACGCGGTGCATGCTGAAGAGCCGGGCCAGACCTCGATCCCGTCGCAGGGGCTGCACGCGCGATTGCGGATTTCCGATCTGCACGCCGACAGCTTGTTGTGGGATCGCGATTTGCTGCAGGAAAACAGTTGGGGACACGTGGATATTCCGCGCCTGATCAAGGGCAACATCGCGCTGCAGGCGTTTTCCGTTGTCACCAAGACGCCACGCGGACTCAACATCGAGCGGAACAGCGCGGCGACGGACAATATTAGACTGCTGAGCATCGCGCAACGCTGGCCGCCGCGCACCTGGACAAGCTTGAAAGAACGCGCCGTTTACCAGTCGCAAAAGCTGCATGATTTCGCCGCACGCTCCAATGGCGCCTTCGTGATCGTCAAGTCCAGAGCGGATCTCCAGGCATACCTTGCCAAGCGCCGCACCAATGCTCGCGTTACAGCCGGTTGGCTCACCGTCGAAGGGGCTCACGCGCTCGAAGGAGAGCTCGCGAATGTCAATGAACTGTACAACGCGGGTTTTCGCATGATCGCGCCCAGCCATCTCGCCGACAGCGAAATCGGTGGCTCCGCCAGCGGCGAAAATAAAGGCGGCTTGACCAAGCTTGGCGAAGATTGGGTGCGGGCCATGGACAGCAAAAAAATGATCATCGATCTTGCCCATGCCTCCGCCAAGACCATCGACGATGTGCTGAACATGACCACGCAGCCAGTGCTTGTGTCGCACACCGGCGTGAAGGGCACCTGCGACAATAACCGCAACTTGAATGACGAACAGCTACGGCGTATCGCTCATGGTGGTGGGTTGATCGGCATCGGTTTTTGGGAATACGCGACCTGCGGCAAAGACGTGCTGTCCATCGTGCGCGCCATTCGTTACACCAGCGATTTAGTAGGCGTCGATCATGTCGCGCTGGGATCCGATTGGGACGGCTACGTCGCCACGCCCATCGATGCGGCACACATCGGCGCATTGACCGAAGCGTTACAACAGGCAGGATTGAACGACGCCGACATAGGCAAGATCATGGGCGAAAATACCATTGCATTTTTGGGCCGCAATTTGCCGTAAGTAGTGTTACCGGATGAACGAGGCGATAATGTATCGCCAAGATGAATAACAATCCGCCATGCCAAATCCAGAACTAGTCACCAAACATCCCGTCGGCCTGCCGATACTATTTTTCACCGAGATGTGGGAGCGTTTCAGCTTCTACGGTATGCGCGCGTTGCTGGTGTTGTATCTGGTGAATGCGCTCCACTACCAGCGTGGCGATGCGTTGTCGCTCTACGCGACTTACACCGGTCTCGTGTATCTCACGCCGATTCTTGGTGGCTATCTCGCCGACCGCTGGCTGGGTTTGCGGCGTGCGATTCTGGTCGGCGGCGTGGTGATGGCGCTCGGCCATTTCGCCATGGCGTTTCCGTCTTTGTTGCCGGTCGGACTTGGATTGCTCATCGTGGGAAATGGTTTTTTCAAACCGAATATTTCCACACTGGTAGGCAGCCTGTATCAACAACACGATCCGCGCCGCGATGCCGGTTTCACGATTTTCTACATGGGCATCAACATTGGCGCCTTCTTCGGCACCCTGATTGCGGGCTTTCTCGCCGAGAAAATCGGCTGGCACTGGGGCTTCGGCAGCGCAGGTGTGGGCATGGTCATTGGCGTGATCGTTTTTATCGTCGGCCAAGCGCGCTTGGGAGAGACGGGACTCATGCCGAATCAAAAAGCCCTAATGCCACGAGACGTGTGGATAGTCATGTTCGTGAGCGTTGTGGCTGTGGCCCTTGTCCTGCTTGGCTCGCAGGCTGTGGTGCTTGTAGCGCCGCTCTGGACAAGCCTCTCCGGCCTGGTAAAATTTAGTATTGGCGCGATATTACTCATCACGGTGTTCGGTTATCTGTTTCGCGCAACCGATAATCGCGACGAGAACGATCGCTTAAAGGCCATTCTCGTCATGGCTTTTTTTGTGATTTTTTTCTGGATGGGATTCGAGCAAGCGGGCGGCACCATGAGCCTGTTTGCCGATAAGCAAACCGATCGACATTTGTTCGGTGCGGAAATTCCCGCGTCCTATTTTCAAGCGCTGAACCCGTTGTTTATTTTTCTGCTTGCGCCATTTTTCTCCCTGTTTTGGACGCGGCTCGATCGCTCGCCTTACGCGCTCTCGACCCCGACGAAGCAAGCCATCGGGATGATCATTCTGGGTCTCGGCTTCATCGTCCTAGCCGTCGCCCAGCAGCGCGCCGACTCCGGCGGAGCGGTCAACATGGGCTGGCTGGTGGTGGTTTTTCTGCTGCATACCATCGGTGAACTATGCCTGTCGCCGATTGGGTTATCCATGGTCACCCAGCTCGCCCCCACCAAGCTCGCCGCGCTCATGATGGGCCTATGGTTTGGCGCCACGGCCCTCGCCAACTATCTTGCCGGCATGCTGGAAAGTTATCTCGCCGGGTCCGGCATTCCGTTGTATTGGTTTTTGGTGGGTAGTTCGATAGGCGCGGGGATCGCGTTATTGGCACTCACGCCACTATTGAAACGGTGGATGCACGGCCAGGGCTGAAGCTGCGCTGCCTTTACTTCGCATCACGGGCGTGTGCATGAGTAAACTTTGGCCATGCTCCCAACCTCATTCACTAACGTTCGCGTACTCGATTGTAGCGGCGCGTCGCCATTCGACGGCGCGGTACTGATCGCGGGTGGTTGCATCGTGCGTATCGCGCGAGCGGGCCAAACCATCGACGCGCCAGACGCGCTACGTATTGATGGAAGGGGTGGCACCTTGATGCCCGGCTTGGTCGAGCCCCACGCGCATTTGAGCTTTACCCATTTCTCACAATCGGTGCAGATGGGTGACATCCCACCCGAGGATCACGCCATCATGACCCTGCATAACGCGCGGATCATGCTCGACCAAGGATTTACCTCCTGCAACAGCGCCGCGGCGGCGAAAGGCCGCTTGGACATTGCCGTGCGTGACGCCATCAACCGCGTGATTTTCCTGGGCCACGCCTGCTCGCGGCGAGCCCCGAGTTGACCGTCACCGGCGGCTTGGGCGATCCGAGCTTGTCGCACATACCGCGCGAGAACTTCGGCTACATTTGCGACGGCGCGGACGAATTTCGCCGCGCGGCGCGCCACTTCGTGCGCGAAGGGGTCGACACGCTGAAGATCAACATCTCCGGCGACGAACGCGTGCCCTGGGCGCGCGCCCATCAGACTGTCATGACCGATGCGGAAGTCGAGGCGGTGTGCGACGTCGCGCGCTCGCGCGGCAAGCGCGTTGCCGCCCACACGCGCAGCGCGGCGTGCGCGTCAGCCCGGCGGCGACTACGGTTTCGCTTGGAATCCGATCGGCGCCAACGCGCGCGACATCGAACACTTCGTCAACTTGCTTGGCTTCACGCCCATGGAGGCCATTGTTGCCACGAGCAAAATGGGCGGCGAAATCATGCTGCGCGGTCACGAACTTGGCCAGCTCAAATAAGGCTATCTCGCCGATCTATTGCGGATCGACGCCGACCCGCTGCGTGCTGTCTGTCTGCTGCGCCAGCGCGACAAGCTGCAGGTGATCATGAAGAATGGGGTGTTGTACAAGAGTCAGATCTGATGTCAAAGCGCTCAATGTTCGAGCGCCGCGACCGCGATAGACTTCATCAGAGGTTCCCCGAGCACGGTTTGTCATATTCAGATTGGCAGTGGATTGGAGTAGGATAGTGGCCAATGTTCCCACTCGATTCTCCTCTGTCCGCTTGCCTTGTGCTGCTCGCGACGTGGCTGGTTATTGGTCTGGCGGGACTGCTCCGGCCGATGAGCCTAACCTATGTTGCTCGTGTGCTCTTTCCGTTAGGCGCCTTTTGTGGCTTGGCGCTTGCAGTAGTCGCGGTACTCAGTCTGCGTGCGCCGGTAGCGCGAGCGATATTGCCGATCGGCCTGCCGGACCTACCGATGCATGTGCGGCTAGATGCACTCTCCTGCGTGTTCCTGTTTTTGCTCGGCGCTGCATCGACTGGTATTTCGATATTCGCCGCGGGCTATTTCCGGCGTGGCCAGGGAACCGCGCCGAGCCTGCTGGGGCTCCAGTACCATCTGTTTTTGGCTAGTATGGGGTTCGTGCTGCTCGCCGATGACGCCTACAGCTTCATGGTCGCCTGGGAGACAATGGCGCTGTCGTCTTATTTCTTAGTCACGACCCAGCACGGCATTGCCGAGATCCGCCGCGCAGGCTTTTTGTATCTGATCATCGCCCACGTAGGCGCGATCGCGATCCTGTTGAGTTTCGGCGTAATGCAGGGCGGTAGCGGTCAGTTCACCTTCGATGCGATGCGTGCGGCCGAATTGTCGCCGCCATGGTCTGCCATTGCCTTTGGCCTCGCGCTGTTCGGCTTTGGCGCAAAGGCAGGTTTAGTGCCGCTGCATGTATGGCTGCCCGAGGCTCATCCCGCTGCGCCATCGCCCGTCTCGGCGCTGATGAGCGGGGTGATGCTAAAGACCGCTGTATACGGCATGCTGCGCGTGAGTTTTGATCTGCTTGGTCAGCCCGCCTGGTGGTTAGGTTTGATTCCTGTCTCACTTGGGCTCTTCACGGCGCTTTTTGGTGTCGTGTTCGCCGCAGTGCAGACGGACATGAAACGCTTGCTTGCCTACTCCTCAATCGAGAACATCGGCATTCTGTTCACCGGCATCGGCCTCGCCATCATCTTTAATGGCGTGGGCATGCGGCCGCTCGCGGCGCTGGCCTTGATCGCCGTTCTCTACCACGCCATCAATCATGCATTCATGAAGAGTTTGTTGTTCCTCGGCACCGGGGCCGTGCTGCACGCCACCGGTGAGCGTAATCTTGGGCGGCTCGGTGGGCTTATTCATCGCATGCCGTGGGTCGCGTGGCTGACGTTGGTCGGTGTGCTCGCCATCGCCGGCATTCCACCGCTCAACGGTTTCGTGTCCGAATGGTTGCTGTTGCAATCTTTCTTGTTCACTCACCAGGTGCCGCATCCATTCATCAACATGCTGCTGCCGCTGGGAGCCGCCGTAATCGCGCTTGCGGCGGCGCTCGCTGGCTACGTCATGGTGAAATTCTTTGGTGTGATCTTCTTGGGTCAACCGCGCGAGGCCGCGCTCGCGAATGCGCACGATGCCGGTAGTTTAGAAAAAGCCGGGCTGGTATGGCTCGCGCTCGGTTGTGTGCTTCTTGGCCTGTTGCCCACGCAAGTGTTCCATGCATTCGCAAGCGTGACTCAGTTACTGATTGGCGCTGCGCTGCCCGATACGGCCAACCCGTGGTGGATACTCGAGCCGCTGTCCAATCGCGAGGCGTCCTACGCGCCACTCGTGCTCTTACTCGTGGTGGCCGCCGCGATCTGCGTCACCTTCCTCGTGGTTAGGCTCGTTTATCACGGGCGCGAGCGCCGCGCTCCGGCGTGGGACTGCGGATTCGGTCGGCTCGACGCGCGGATGCAGGACACAGCGGAAGGATTTGGGCAACCGATTCGCCATATTTTCGGGGTGTTCTTTACGATGGAACGCGACTTGCCATCGCCCTTCGATCATGCGCCGCGCTACCGAGTTGTGATCGGCGATCGGCTGTGGCGACTGCTCTATGAGCCCCTTGGTGGGCTGGTGCAGCGTGCCGCCGATGCTCTTGCCTGGCTTCAGCAGGGCCGCATATCGACCTATCTGCTGTACAGTTTCATTACGCTCGTCGTGTTGCTAGCGTTGGTACTATGAGCGTGACCGCGTGGCTGACTCAAATTCTCGAAGTCGCCGCTGCGCTTGTCGCCGCGCCATTATTTCTCGGCTGGGTCAATCAATGCCGCGCGTGGCTGCAGAATCGGCGCGCGCCCAGTGTTTTGCTCCCCTATCGGGGTATTCATAAGCTTTTCCACAAGGACGCGGTGATCGCCGAGCACGCTTCGTCGCTGTTTCGCGCTGCGCCCTACGTGGTATTCGGCGCGATGGTGACCATGGCCGCCATCATTCCGTCGATGGGGACGCGGTTGTTATTGACCTCGTCCGCCGACGCCATCGTGCTGGTCGGTCTGCTGGCCGGAGCGCGGGTATTTCTCTCGCTGGCAGCGATGGATATGGGCACCGCGTTTGGCTCGCTCGGCGCGCGCCGGGAAATGATGGTCGGGTTCCTCGCTGAACCGGCGTTATTGATGATCATCTTCGTTGCCTCGCTGATTTCGGCGAGTACGGCGCTGCCGCTCATTTCTGAGCGTATCGTGACGCAATCGGTCGGTCTGTATTCCAGCCTGGCTTTCACCGCGGTGGCCTTTACCATGGTGTTGCTGGCGGAGAATGCACGCATCCCGGTCGATAACCCTGCAACGCACTTGGAGCTCACGATGATCCATGAGGCGATGCTGCTCGAGTACTCTGCGCGTCACCTAGCGATAATGGAGTGGGCGGCGGCCCTTAAACTCTTCAACTATGCTTGCATTGGCTTCGCGCTGTTCCTGCCTTGGGGTGCGTCGGTGGGCGAGGCAGGTCCAGAAGCCTTGCTGGTTTCGATTCCGCTGCTTGCAATCAAATTGGCAGCGGCAGGCGTTGGCCTCGCGCTCATCGAGACGCTGTCCGCGAAACTGCGCGTACTGCGTGCTCCCGAATTCCTCGCCTCCGCCTTCTTGTTTGCGGTACTCGGATTGCTCGTGCATCTGTTACTTGGAGCCTGACGCAATGGCCGGTACGCCTTTCGATCTTCAACTCCTCAACACCTGTGCCGCACTACTTTTACTGTTGTCCTTCGCGATGTTGTCGCAGCGGCGCATCGTGACTCTCGTTGATCTGCTCGCCCTACAGGGTGCCTTGCTCTGCATCGCGACGCTGTTGTTGGCCTGGCGCACGGGCAAGAGCCATCTCTACGTCTCTGCCGCATTGACGTTCGGGCTCAAAGTGATATTCCTGCCGTGGTTGTTGCATCGGCTAGTGCGTCGTCTCAAGGTCTACTGGGACACGGAGCCGCTGTTCAATATTGCGGGCACGATGCTCGTCGGTCTGGTCATCGTTGTGTTTGCATTTGGGCTCGCGCAGCCGATTGCGGCGCTCGCGAATACGGCCACGCGCAGCGCCATCGGCATTGCCGTCGCCGTGATCTTGCTCGCTTTCATTACTATGATTACGCGACGCAAGGCTATGTCGCAGGTGGTCGGGTTCCTGTCGATGGAGAACGGTCTGTTCTTCGGTGCTATGAGTGCGACCTACGGCATGCCGATGATTGTGGAACTTGGCGTCGCGCTTGATGTGCTGGTCGCCATGCT
>JBDSJK010000435.1:0-4114 GCA_039917535.1 Burkholderiales bacterium | reverse complement strand
GCACACGTTTTTGTTCTGAACCGGGCAGCGAGCCAATCTCCACCTCGAATTCGCTGTAGTGCGAGCCGAATGTGTCGGGCCCGTTTGCCGCACGTCCTACCCATTGCGATACCGATTGCACCCCTTTGATACTGCCGATGGCCTGTGCAACTTTTTTGCCGATACGCAACGATTCTCGTTCCGACGTGCCGGGAATCGCCGACATATGAATGATGTAATGCCCTTCCTTCAGCGCCGGAATGAACTCACCCTTCAGCAAAGGTAGGATCGCAATGCCGATAGTCAGCAGCGTCGCGGCGACTGTTGTTGTGCTCAGTGGATGACGCTCGATCCAATCGAGCACGTGCATATAACGTGGCTTGAGCCAAGCGATCAGCGGCGGATCGGCGGCGCTGAGCTTGGCTTTGGACAACAACAGATAGGCCAATGCCGGCGTCACCGTCAACGCGGTCGCCAGCGAGGCGAGAATGGCGAGGATGTATGCAATGCCCAGCGGCAAGAATAATTTCCCCGCCACGCCGCCCAAGGTAAGTAGCGGAACGAACACCAGCGCCACGATGAACGTGGCGTAAATCACCGACGAACGAACTTCCATCGATGCCTGGAAAACCACGTCCCATGCGGCTCGTGGCGTGGTTGCCAAGCGATTTTCGCGGAGGCGGCGAAAGATATTTTCTGTGTCGATGATCGCGTCGTCCACCACTTCGCCCAGCGCGATCGCCAGGCCGCCCAGCACCATGATGTTCAGGCTAATACCGAAATAGCCCAATACAATAATCGCGGAAATCAAGGAAAGTGGAATCGCGGTGCTGGAAATAAAAGCAGTGCGAACATTGAATAGAAACAAGAACAGCACGATGACCACAAGGGTTAAACCAATCAGCAAATCGCTTTGTAGATTTTTGATGGCCGTTTCTATGAAATTAGCGGGGCGAAACATGCGCGCGTTCATTTTAATTTGCTCGCGCGCTAACAGCGGTTCCAGGTCTTGAATGGATTTTTCGAGCGCGAGCGTCGTCGCGTGGGTATTGGCGCCAAGCTGTCCTTGTATAGCGAGAAACACGCCGGGTTTGGCGTTGATGGCCGCGGCGCCGATGGAAGGTGCGGCAGCTAGCGTGACGATGGCCACGTCGGACAAGGTGATGCTTTGTGTCGCCGTTTCCCGAACCACAATTTGCGACAATTGTTCGCGGCTGAGAGCTTGGCCCTCGGTGGTCACGATAACGCGTTGATTGGTGTTCTCAATGAATCCCGCGCCGCGTACGCCGGTTGCTTTTCGGGCGGCGGCGATCACATGTTCCAACGCTAAGCCGTGAAGAATTAGTTTTTCCGGCTGCACTTGCACTTGCCATTGCCGCACCTCGCCGCCAAAAACGTTCACGTCAGCCACGCCCGCCACACTTAACAAATGGGGACGCACCACACGATCAACGATGGAACGCAATTCCATCAACGAACGTTTGTCCGACGTGAGCCCAATGCCCAGCACAGTGCTTGCCGACGAGGCGAGCGGTGTGATGGTTGGCACGATAGACTGCGGCAACTGACTAGTCAGTGTGTTGAGACGCTCGGCAACCAACTGGCGGTTGCGATAAATATCTGAACGATCGGAGAAAATAACCGTGACGACAGACAAACCGGGAATCGATTGCGAGCGCAAGAACTGTATGCCGGGCACACCGGCGATGGTGTTTTCCAGCGGCTGGGAGACCAAGGTCTCAACCAACTCTGCCGACAGCCCCGGCGCTTCTGTTTGGATTACCACTTGGGTGGGAGAAAACTCGGGAAATACGTCAAGGCTGGCATGGGTCAGACTGTATAGCCCATAGATCATGACGGCAATCGCCAGGGCGATCACCACGCCCGAGCGGCGGATGGAAAAACGAACAATGGATGCGATCACGGCTGAATTTTTCTTGGCGTCAAGCTTGTGGAACGTAGTTCAGTCGTCGTTCTCATCTTTGATCTGGAAGCGAAACTCTTCCGACAACAGCAGTTGCGCGCCGCTGACGACCAACGCGTCACCCGGTTTGAACGCGCCCGCATTGAACCAATCGTCACCCGCCGTTTCGCGGGTTGATACTTCGCGCCGTGCGAATTCTTCTTCCGCGGCTTTCACATACACCCAGGCTTTGCCCGCGTGCCACACCAACGCGCTAGCCGGTATGGACACGCCACTGCGTGCGTTGGCGGTATCCGCCAGGCTCGCTACCACGCGCATGCCAACACGCATGCCCGCGCCCGGCGCGCGATACCAAAATGTTCGTCCGGCAATTTCCGCATCGGCTTGAGTTGCGGGCGAAACGAACTGGGCTTCAACGGGCTTTTCTTCGCCGCCGACGGGGGCAAGGCGAATGCGAGCGGGCGGCGTGGCGACCGATTGATCGAGCCCCCAAGCGAGCTGCACCAATACTTGCTGTCCCGACAACAGCGGTGTGAAATCTCCGCCGTTGCTCAAGGCGGAACGGCTCAGCACATCGCCCCAATTTTGCCGCGCGGCAGCGCGCACGTTGGCGATTTCCGTTTCGATGGCAGCGCGCTTGGCTTGGTCGGCTTTCCAATCGGCTTCCGCGGCTTGTACAGCGCGCAGACTGACCATTTGCTTGTCGCGGAATAAAGTTTGCATACGCTGATATTCCGCCGCGCTGCGCACTAGGGCTACCTGAACAACGCCGATCTCGCGTTGGGCCGCGAGAAAACTGGCTCGCAATGTGACCAGCGGTTGTAGCGTCACGACGCTGCCATAAATCTCCGCGCGGGTTTGCAATAGGTATGCTGCGAGTGGACGCGTCACGATCGCACTCGCGAGCTGAGATTTTTTGGAGAGCCGAACCCCGGGTGCGCCATTCTCCGCGGTGACCCGCGCTGCTTTGCTGGCAGCGGGATACTCTACCTCGCCCATCTTGGCGATTTCGTCTCGTGCAAAATAGATCAGCGCCCAGGCCAGAGCGGCGATGATCGCGATCAATACGCCGATCACATAGACGAGGCGCCGGGTTGTTAGCATATTGGACTATTGTTGTTCTTAGCCGCGTACAGCCTATTGCCTGTGGTTTACCTGGCTAAAATCCATAGCTCAGTTCGGCGAAAACGCCCTTATTAGCCTTTAAACGGCCGAAGAACGAATCATCGGGGCCCGCATAGTAATCAGCCCCCGCGGTTGCTTTCCATTTATCGTTAATCGCGTAAATCGCTTTAGGCCGCAGGAAGTAACCGTGTCGCGTCCAATCCCACATGCCCGCCAATTCCACCTCGATTGTTTCGTTCAACCATTTGTTGCTGATCCGAAAAGTTACGCCATGCTGCGTGCGATCGCGCTGGTTCGAGATGATGGCCTGAGTGAGCGCAACGGGTTGTAGCAACGGATTCGAAACGGCGTTTGGGTCTTCATATTTCGTAACGTAACGAACGAAATATTGAACGTTGACGTTTAGGTAGGAGAGAAACGTTCGCTCGCCACCGATCACACCCCAAAAGAACGGGTTTTTCACAAAGGGATCGTCGCCGGCGCGATCTTGAGTTCGCGCATAGGCAAGTTCTGCGCGCAATCCGTAGCGGCCCAGCGCCGTCGCCATATCCGCGCCCAGCACTTGATAGCGATGGTGTGAGAGCAACAGTTTCACTCCGCCCGGCCCTGTGCTGGCGACGCTGATATCAGGGTTGAGATCGAAGCCATCGTAATAAGAAAGCGACCAATCAAGATCCTTACCCGAGCGCTCAAACTTGGTGGCAAAACTGCGCTGGCTGCCCGGTGTATCCTCCTTGTAGCTCACGTCTGCCAGTTTGGGAAACGGTAACACATTAGCGCGAAAATCCGGCAGCCAGATACCGGTCACAGAATAATCGCCGAAGCTATAACGCACCCTCGCCGCGAGGGCACCGAAACGATTGTCATCGTCTTCGGGAACCAGCAATTTAAAATTGTGTGGGGTGAGATTGTCCGTTGGATTGATGCGATCGGCGCGACCCCAGGCGATAATCTGGCGCCCCAGACGGAAATCCCAATCGCCTAGCGCGTAGTCCAGGTAAGCTTCGCGCACCAGATATTTTTTGTCTGTCCCCTTAAAAATAGTGTCGCTGCGCGCCCAACCCTCGGCATAGAGCCCGACTCCCT
>JBDSJK010000434.1:0-3302 GCA_039917535.1 Burkholderiales bacterium | reverse complement strand
CATAGATTTGTTTTGTATAACAATAAGTAATCCCACATGGTGAAATTGTGATCTATGTGTAAAGAATTTCGACAGTTTTTTGCTGTTCATTGCTTGAATTACTCTGACATTTGTCTATGAAATCGCCCTGCGTTGTCGCATGGATCGACTAGAAATGTTCTGGACAAATTATATCCTTATGATTTCACTTGTTTTTTATATTGTCGGCGCGGCAATTAACGCAAATGCGTTAACGGACCACAACTCGGAAATGGGTTTCAAATTTCTCGACAAATAGTCCGGCGCCAAAAAAGCCGCGGCTACCTCAAAGGTAGCCGCAGTGGAGTGAACCGCCTATTGGGGCGTGAATTACTTATAAACCTGGACGATCGATTCGGTCGTGTTGCCGCTCGCATCTTTGGCTACAGCGCTTATGAGATGGGTGCCGGCTGCCGCTTTGCGGGCATTCCAGGTGTACGACAGCGAGGCGCTATTACTCTGGCTCTTCAACACGCCATCCACATAGATGCTGAGGGTGGCGACGGCAACGTTGTCGCTCGCGGATGTCACGATGTTGATGCTGTTGGCGATCTTAACACCATTGGTCGGGTTGCTGATGGTAACAGCGGGTGGTGTCGTATCCACTGTGTTGGCAACTGTCACGTTAACGGCCGTCGATGACGTGGCATTCCCAGCTGCGTCGTATGCTTTTGCCACCAGCCCTGCGGAGCCATCGGTGAGTGCCGCCGTATCCCAACTAAATGCGTAGGGCGCGGCGCTATCGACCGCGACCAGCAGGCCTCTTGCATACAATTCCACTTTGGTCACGCCCACATTGTCGGAAGCACTGACGTTCACCGCCACTATTCCCTTGACCGTACCGGCGCCCGGTGCCGTGATCGCGGCAGTCGGGGCTTGGTTATCGGCCGTGACCGTGTTCAGCGCTTGCTGCACGGCACTCGCTGCATTGATACGCCCATAACCGAAGTATTCGTCGTAACCGATCGTTCCCCGATCGACGGATGTGGACTTGAGAATGTTCTCTACACTTGCCGGCGATAGCCCCGGATTCGCGGCTTTCATCAACGCCACGACGCCCGCCGTGATGGGGCTGGAAAACGAGGTACCGCTCACTGCGCCATACCCGCCGCCCATGACGGTTGTCCAAATACCCACGCCAGGTGCGGAAACATCGACGTAAGGCCCAAAGGAAGACCAACTGGCGCGGCCATCGGCGCTATCGGTCGCCGACACCGAAATCATCGTGTCGCTCGCCGGTGTGGTATCCACAGCACCGGTATTGCCGGCGGAATTGACCACTACGCCACCTTTGCTCTTCATGTACTGCGCGGCATTCTGCACGGTTGCGCTGCCTTGAACCGAAAAGCTAATGTTCGCCACCCGCGCACCGTTGTCGGCTGCCCAAGTGAGCCCCGTTGCCATGGTGCTCCAATAGGCGTAGCCGGTCGCGTCGGCGACTCGTACCGGCATGATTTTGGCATTCCAGGCGATACCGACAACCCCCGTGGTGTTGTTACCGATGGCGGCGGCGGCGCCCGCCACCTTGGTGCCGTGGCCGAAAATGTCCGCGGTATTGCTGGTGTTATCGTAGAAGTTCCAGCCGGGCACCATGCGCGCGGCCAAGTCCGGATGGTTGCCATCGACGCCGCTATCTAAAATCGCAATGGTCACACCCGTGCCCGTGGCTTGATCCCACGCTGCCGGTGCCTGAATCTTGGGCAGGTGCCAAGCGCTGCCATAGTACGTATCGTTGGTAATCTGGCTCGGTGAGACCAGCATGTCCAGTTCCGCGCTCTTAATGTACGGATGGCGTGCCAACAATTGCGCGACGACTGCTTCGTTGGCTCCCGGCGGCAGTTCAACGACATGGACGTCCAGGCCACGAATTTTGTGCTTTGAGCGGCCGCCATGAACCTTAAGCACATTGCCGAATTCAATGTCGCTCAAACCGGCGCGAGGCTGTACCAAAATACGTCCCTTGGCCCATTGCGGTGGAGTTTGCGCCCAAACGTGAGAAGCACTCACTGCTAACAGGCCGAACAAGCACGACGCTAGAAGCAGTGGTTTCCGCTTGCCGGCAACAGCGCGGCAAGGACTTGGAGCGTGGGTGGAAGAATCCGTTAACGACTTGAACTGACTTACCTTGTGCATGACTGTAATCCCTTTTCGTAGCACCGTTATGCAATCGGTCTAATCGAAATGGGATTCCAGCGAGCACTGCATATTTACCGCTGCACCACGCACGCGCGTCGTGCGCTCAATGGCTTGGTAAGTCAAATATGCTACCTGGCAATCCCGCTATCGTAGGACCCGTAGGGCCCCTTAGACCGGTGACTTTGCGCCCCCACCTTTCGATGGGTTTGCCTTTTTTCAGAATTCGTACCTAACGAAGCAATATCTGCACCAACATTGGTGAAAGATCAACAGCATTGTTGAGGATTCAACCAACGCTTGGCCATCCACTCCGTTAGAAATTATTTATAAACAATATGTTGGTATTTGGGCCGACGCACGTAAACGGCTGTCGAATACCCGGTTTTCACGTCCCGAGTAATTTTTTTGGGGGATTAAGACGTCCTGAAATTGTGTCGTGAATGTGACAAAATTGACCTAGCAGCGTACCACGGCAGGGATCAATCAGGGATTGCCTCTTCTGGCACCCTGTCCTGAAAGCCGCTTCCCGCTTGGCTTCTCGCACGGCGTGATTTCGACAGGCTTCACCAGAATCTGTCCCAACACGGCTGGACCGTCTTCCAACAGAAATTTCTTAATGTTGATTTGCATCCAGAACAGAGCCACTTCAAGGACTAATTTGCATCCAAATTTGATCCACGTGTAAACCCTCTACTGCCTAACGAATAGGCGGGAGAAACCAGGAGTGATTTACGTGGCGATATTGAGTGCATTTCAGGCGCCAGCAATATCTATTTCGATGCTACCGGGCGTTTGCCTGGATGACGCGATACTCGTAATCGTTTCAGGGCGCTTAAAGAACGCCTCTAACTTCACGTAGGTCAGGAACTGCAGGTCATTCGGACGCTAAAGCGGCCGTAACTTTCCAGATTACCCATCCGTATCGTCAATCGCTTCGATGGTACAAACTGGACTGGATTCCAAGATCTGGGTGGAATTGTTGTCCGCAAGCCAAGCTGCACCAACCAGAGTCTATTCGGGGTCGCTCGCATCGTGAGGCCGATCCTCAACCCTTGCGGTTTGCCGACCACGGGCTGAATGATAGACCCTGCCGGCTGTCGGTGGTTACTTTGACTGACGCGGCGACTCGCGCTCGGCCTGCGCTGGCG
>JBDSJK010000433.1:0-2883 GCA_039917535.1 Burkholderiales bacterium | reverse complement strand
GTTGCAAGCCACACGGCGGTCTCGGCGCCCTGCTCCACCGAGCGCGTCGCGTTCGGGCCGCCCATATCGGTTCGCACCCAGCCGGGACACATGGAATTGACGAGAATGGAGCTGTCCTTCAAGTCAGCCGCAAGAGTACACGTCAACGCGTTTAACGCCGCCTTGGATAGGCGATAGGCAGGTGTGCCGCGACCGGGGGCGCTCAACTGGCCGAGTCCGCTGGACACGTTGACGATACGCCCGTAGTCTTTGACTTTCATCAGCGGCGCCAACGCTTTGCACAACATCGCCGGACCGTAAACATTAACCGCCATGGTCGAGTGCAACACGTCGGGCGGCATCTCAAGCGGTCCACTGGCCTTTGCATCAAGCATCACGCCGGCGTTATTGACCAAAATATCCGCCGCGCCGTAACTCTTTTTAATGAAGTCGCGTAAAATCTGCACCGCCGTAGGATCGGTAACGTCGCACGGATGATAGGCGGCCTCGAGTTTCTCACTCTTCAATATTTGGCATGCGGCGGCGGCCTTCGCGGCACTGCGTGCGGTGAGAATAACGAGGACACCTTGCGTTGCTAACTGCCGGCTAATTTCTAGGCCGATGCCGCGATTCGCACCGGTGACCACTGCAATACGTTGTGCCATGAATAATCCCTTTAAAACGACGACCCTGTTTGTTTGAGGAATTCGATTTCTTCGGCCGTACTTTCGCGATTCAGAATGTGATTGCGGTGTGGAAAGCGGCCAAATTTTTCGACAACCGCGTGGTGGCGTCGAGCATAGTCGAGAAATCCATCCATGTTGGCGTTGCTTGCGGTGAGCGCTTCAAACAGCGTCACGGCTCTGACTTGGTCAGCTATGGATTCGCTGTGCTCGAAGGGCAAATAAAAAAACAATCGCTCGACCGGTAACACTGCCTGATCCAAGCCGACGTCGACGGCTTGCTTTGCCAGCGTACGTGCCTTGAGATCGGTGCTAAAGGCACCCGGTGTGTCGCGATATAAGTTGCGTGGAAACTGATCTAACACAACGATGAGCGACAACGCGCCACGCGGTGTTGTGGCCCAATGGGCGAGTTTGTTTTCCGCCGCCGCCTCGTATACAGCGAGGAAACGACAGCGAATTTCCTCGTCAAATGCGCAATCTTTAACGAACCACACTTTGCGCGACTGGCCACGTTGATCACCGTTCGGTCCGGCAAACCAAAACTCGTCAACGGCATTCGGTTCCATTGCTTGTACCTCGCGACGACAGATTACTTCAGCAAACCCAGTATCTCATTCTCCAACTTTCCGGTCGGCTGGCATTTGGTCGCCGCGTTGGGAAACACGCCTGTCTCGCCGGTGTTGAAGCTGATGGTGTCGGTCAATGCCTGCGGCCTTGCAGAACCGCCCACTACGGTTTGATCTCTGGTTAGGGTGTAGTTTGACGCAGTCGCAACGCGGGTTTTCTCCGGCTGGATCGCCTCCAGCACCATGCGCACCGTGGCTTCCAGACTCATGCGCCGTTCCACTTGGTAAAGTTTATCCTTGCGCATGATTTGATATTGCTGATACGGGCTGGCCGCTGGGAAATCATAGGTTTTGTCGCCCTCGGACATTTTCACGGTATTCATCACTCGACCACAGTCAACGTAGTTGCGCGGATCACCGCTGTAATGCACCTGAAACTCGCCTTTGGCTTCATCGATGTGATCAATAAAAAACGGCGTGCGGCTCACGGCTAGCATAAACTTTTTCCACACCACGCGCTTGGGGCGCCACGCGATTCGCTCAATATCCGACACGACCTCCACCTCGGGTTTTGTATATGCCGTGGGTGGTTTGACGGGCGGCGGTCCCGGTTGCTTGGTCTCCAGCATGGAACATCCAACGAGCACGGCAATCACCACGACGAAACTAAAATGCCTAATTTGAATCAACATCGCCACCCATTAATCGTCAACTAAGAATCGCGATAAGGTCACCAACATGCCTGCGGTCGCGCCCCAAATATTATGACGCTCAAACGGCATCGCGTAGAAATGGCGCAGCTTACCGCCGCGCATCGCGCTCTGTTTTTCACGTTTTTCCGGATTAAGAACAAACGCCAACGGCACTTCAAAGGCTTCGGCGACCTCAAATTCATCCAGCGCAAGCTCAAACGGCGGCTCGACCCAGCCGACTACGGGCGTGACGCGAAAGCCAGTCGGAATAAGATAATCCGGCAAGCTGCCCAAGAGTTGCACATGGCGGCGATGCAGGCCGATTTCCTCCTCCGTTTCGCGCAGCGCCGCTTCTTCGGGCGTGGCATCCGTTGTCTCGATTCGGCCGCCGGGAAAGCTAATCTGCCCGGCGTGATCGTTGAGATGATCAGTGCGACGGGTGAGCAGCACCGTGAGCCCGCCCGGTCGATCCACCAGCGGAACCAACACCGCCGCGTGAGTGCTTAGTCCAATCTCGTCCTCCGTCATGCTCAATCGACCGTCTTCGATGGGCAAATCCCGTGCGGCGCGCAGCCGTGCAGCGATACTATGGCGATCAAATGGTGCAGCGTTTACACTAGTGGGAGCAGCAGTTTTCAATTGGATAATTTATGCTAACGTCAGTCCTTATTTTACCCCAGTGCTTGGTTGCGCACGAGGATAACTCGTGAGCGTAGGTCGAATACTGCATAGGTTTGGCTTGCGACTAATATTTGGCTTGTTATGTCTCACTTGCTTGCCCGCTTACGCAACGGAGGGGGCGCTTGCGTCTTGCCGCGATTTCTATGAACAAGTGGAGCGGGTCATCTGGCAGGCCGACGTATATGATGCCCAGGCCATGACAGTCAAAGGCTATCCCTATCTCAAGAGCAATCGGTTCCTCGCGAGCTTCCAGGATGAAGTCCGCGAGGAGCCGCAGTT
>JBDSJK010000432.1:0-3108 GCA_039917535.1 Burkholderiales bacterium | reverse complement strand
GGAATTTGGCATGACTTCAAGGGGTAAACTAGAACTCGCGCCCGCGGGCAGCGGCACCAAGATCAGTTGGAGCAATGAGGGCGATCTTGGCAACAATCCGATCAACCGCTATTTCGGATTGATGATGCATTCGTGGGTGGGTAAGGATTTTGAAGCAGGACTCGCGAACTTGAAAACTTTAGCGGAAAAGTAAATGCGGCGCGATACGTTGGCTTCTGTAAAATAGCGCTTTCGCTAATCGCAGAAACCCTATGAAAGTTCAAGGCAGCGTTGCCCTCGTAACCGGCGCGAATCGTGGGGTGGGCCGCGCGTATGTCAAAGTGTTGCTCGAGATGGGCGCGGCCAAGGTTTATGCCACGGCGCGAGACGCTGCGAAGATCGCCGATCTTGCGCAACCCGGCAAGGTGGAAATCATTGCGCTCGACATTACCAAAGCCGATCAGGTGAACGCCGCGGCGGCGCGGGCGAAGGATGTGAACCTGCTGATCAACAACGCTGGCGTAAACAAGATGAGCGGCTTCATCGCCGCGAAAAGCATCGACGCTGCGCGCGACGAAATGGAAGCGAATTATTTTGGCACGATGATGATGTGCCGCGCCTTCGCACCGGTGTTGAAAGCGAATGGCGGTGGCGCGATCATCAATGTTGTGACGATCGTGGCGCGGGTGACAATTCCGTCGTTGGGTTCCTATTGCGCCTCGAAATGGGCGTTGTATTCACTTACGCAAGGTGTGCGCGCCGAACTCGCGAAGCAGGACACTTTCGTCGCCAGCGTGAATCCCGGCGCCATCGACACCGACATGGCAAAGGGCATGGAGATGGCCAAGTTGGATCCCGCCGACGTCGCGCGTCAGTCGCTTAAAGCCGTGGAAGAGGGCGTGGAAGACATCTTCGTCGGCGAGATGGCGCAAGGCATGATCCAAGGTGTGCGCGCCGATGAGAAGGCGATGGAGAAGCAGCTTGCCGGCATGTTGCCAATGTAAGGGCCTTGTCAGGAGCCGCGTGTATCGTTGTTGTCACGGCATATTGCCCTGCGACCTAGCATCCATGAGCGTTTCCAGGCAGGTGAATTTGAAAATCCTAAATCCTTGGGTTTTGTGGGCATTCTTTCTTGACTAAATTATGAAGAATCGTTGCTAAATACCCAATAATTCACACTTTTTTAACTCAATTCTTTATTTTTCAATTATTATTCGGCTACGTTGTTTTTTTTTAGGAGGCAAGATGCGAAAGATGATTAGCAGCAAAGTTGTTTTGTCGGGAATGGTTGTGATCACGTTGCTCAGCGGTTGTTCTTGGATCCACTGGCGTTCTGACTCTAGTGCACCGAAAGACGGCGGCAATATTGACAGCCCCGGCGCGGACGTGACGTTCGCCAACGAGCAACGTAGAGCCAAGGCCGCTGAAGCGGCGAAGGCCGAGGCAGCGGGTGGCGCGCAGAGGACACCGGCGACCGATGCAAATGGTGTGGTCACCGTCACCGGAACAGGTACCGGCGCCACTCCCAGCGGCACCGATAACTCAAACGCGGGTGGGGCGGCGGCTGATAAGGCCATGGATAAATCTGCGGGTGGCAACGGCGCGGACAAAGGTGCGATGCCTGACAAAGCCATGGGTGGAGACGCTGCGATGAAATCCGGCAGTGATGGTAGCCGCGGCGCAATGCAAAAAGTCACGTTGCAAGGTGACGCCGTATTTGGCTTTGGCAAGTCCGACGAAAAAGGTATGCAGCCCGGTGGCCGGCAAAAGCTCGACGAATTAGCTGATCGCATCTTGGCGATGGACAAAGCCTCCGTGGGAGGCGTGACGGTGGTCGGTCATGCGGATCGGCTTGGATCGCCCAGCGGCAACATGGCGATTTCAGAAAAGCGCGCGGCGACGGTGATGAATTATCTCGTTAAGCGTGGCGTGGATGCCGGCATGCTGAAAAGCATGGGCAAGGGCGACGCGGAGCCGGTCGTTGAGTGTCCCGGTAGCAAAGCCACCAAAGTGCTGATTGCTTGTCTCGCCGCCAACCGGCGCGTGGAAGTGTTAATCGGCAAGTAAACAGCCCTTCATCCGTCACAAAAAAGCCCCGCACCATCGGGGCTTTTTTCTTTTGGGCCCATATCAGTAATATCACTCTAAGCGAATGTCATGCTTCAGTGTGACCTGTTTCCATTTTTCGATCTCGCTGTGGATCAGCGCGCCGAGCTTCTCGGGCGGCCCACCGGCTAGATCCATCTCCGCTTCGATGAGCTTTGCCGCAACGCCTGGATCTTTTAGCGCATCGTTAAACGCCTGATTGAGTTTCGCGATGAGTGCGGGTGGTGTCTTGGCCGGGGCAATAATGCCGAACCACGGCTCGACCAAAAACTCACTGTAACCCGCCTGTTGCAACGTCGGTAAATCAGGCAATGACCGGCTGCGCTTCGCGCCCGTGGAGGCAAGCGCCCGCAATGCGCCAGACTTAATGTGCGGCAATATCGATGGGGAATTATCAAAAAATAACTGAATTTGGCCACCGCGAAGATCGGAAATCGCCGGCGCAGAACCTTTATAGGGAACGTGGGTAATATCGATGGCGGCGAAATCCTTAAGCAGTTCTGCGCATAGATGCGGCGACGTGCCATAGCCGGACGAACCGATGGCAAGTGTGCCCGGTTTTGCCTTCGCGAGCTTGACCAGCTCGGCGATATTTTTCACGGGCAGATCGACGTTGGCGACCAGAATGTTAGAGATCATCCCGATCAACATGACCGGAGTGAAATCCCGCTCGGGATGGTAGGGTAATTTCTCGCGGTATACGCCCACGTTCACCGCGCAGGTGCCGATACTGCAGTAGCCCAAGGTGTAGCCGTCGGGCGCGGACTTTGCGGCCAGTTCCATGCCGATGTTGCCGCCCGCCCCGGCACGATTGTCGATAATAATTTGCTGACCGAGACTTTTCGCGGCGCGTTCGGAGACGATACGCGCGACCAAATCCGAGGTGCCGCCGGCGGGGAAGGGCACAATTAATTTGATGGGTTTTTGCGGGAAATCGGCAGCGAAGCTAGTGCCCACTGCTAGCAACAACGCGGCCCAGAGCGGCCTCAACAGATCAATAAACTTCGGCATGGCTATTCCTCC
>JBDSJK010000431.1:0-4454 GCA_039917535.1 Burkholderiales bacterium | reverse complement strand
GTCCCCGCGCGACCACGGGCACATTGTTCGCGTGACAAAGCTTGAGAATTTTCTGAACCTGCACTTCCGTTTCGGGAAGCACAACGATCAGCGGCGTTTGCCGATAAGCCGTCAGCCCGTCGGTTTCAAAGGGCTTGAGATCTTCGCTCGCGGCGAGCACGCCGTCGGACGGCAGTATCTCGCGCAGCTTGGCCACCAGGGCGGCTTTGTCGATGAGAGGCGTGAAGGATTCGGGTTTACCCATGCTGTTGCGCAGACCTCGGTGGATGTATTGATACGCGTTATGTTGCTAACATAAACTACACATGAATTTTAACATGTTCGATCACTGGCGTATCTCAATCCAACCCGCCTAGCGTGCGCTATGCGCACGATCGGATGAGGAGTCGTGCTCACAGCGTACGCTAGCCTTTACCCCTGGTCTAGTTCAATCCAGCAACGCGACCGAACTCGGCGCATCTTCTTTGCCCTTGGCTAGCTCTTCAAACTCGACGACGTTGTTGATCTCGGTGCCCATGGCGAGATTGGTGACGCGTTCCAGAATGATTTCGATGACAACGGGCACTTTAAATTCGGCCATCCATTTTTCCGCCTGCTGGATGGCGGGGTCGATCTGTTCTTGTTTTGTCACGCGGATGGCTTTGCAACCGAGCCCTTCAACCACTTTGACGTGATCAACCCCATAGCCGTTCAGCTCCGGCGCATTGATGTTGTCAAACGCCAGTTGCACGCAATAATCCATTTCGAAGCCGCGCTGGGATTGGCGTATCAGCCCGAGATAGGAATTGTTCACCACGATATGCAGGTACGGCAATTTGAATTGCGCGCCGACCGCCAGTTCTTCGATCATGAACTGGAAGTCATAATCGCCCGACAGCGCTATGATCTTGCGTGAGGGGTCGGCGGCACGCACGCCCAGCGCCGCGGGGATGGTCCAGCCGAGCGGGCCGGCCTGGCCACAGTTGATCCAGTTACGGGGTTTATACACGTGCAAGAATTGCGCGGCGGCGATCTGCGACAAACCAATCGTGCTGACATAACAGGCGTCTTGGCCGAAGGCGTTGTTCATGCACTGATACACGCGCTGCGGCTTCATTGGGATGTTCTCGAAATTGGTCTTGCGCAACAGGGTGCGCTTACGCTCCAGGCATGCGCCTGCCCAGGTGTTGCGGTCCTTGAGTTTGCCCGCGGCTTGCCATTCCTTGGCTACCTCTACGAACAGTTCCAACGCCGCCTTTGCGTCGGAGACGATGCCATAGTCCGGCGCAAACACGCGGCCGATTTGGGTTGGCTCGATGTCGACGTGAATGAATTTGCGGCCCTTGGTGTAGACATCCACCGAGCCCGTGTGGCGGTTGGCCCAGCGGTTGCCGATGCCCAATACAAAATCCGATTCCAGCATGGTGGCGTTGCCGTAGCGGTGGCTGGTCTGCAAACCACACATGCCGGCCATGAGCTTGTGATCGTCGGGAATCGTGCCCCAGCCCATCAGCGTGGGGATGACGGGCACGCCGGTAATTTCCGCGAACTGCACCAGCAGATCCGATGCATCGGCATTAATGACGCCGCCGCCTGCGACGATCAGCGGACGCTCGGCCTCATTCAGCATGGTTAACGCTTTTTCGATCTGCTTGCGTGATGCCTTTGGCTTGTAAACGGGCAAGGGTTCGTAGGTCTCGTCGTCGAATTCGATCTCCGCCATTTGCACATCAAACGGCAGGTCGATCAGCACCGGGCCGGGCCTGCCGGAGCGCATCAGATGAAATGCCTGCTGAAATGCGCGCGGGACTTGCGCCGGTTCCATGACGGTCAGCGCCATCTTGGTGAGCGGCTTTGCGATCGAAGCGATGTCGACGGCTTGAAAATCTTCCTTATGCAGGCGGGCGCGCGGCGCTTGACCGGTGATGCAAAGAATGGGGATCGAGTCGGCTTGAGCAGAGTAAAGACCGGTGATCATGTCCGTGCCGGCCGGGCCTGAGGTGCCGATACACACGCCAATGTTGCCGGCCTGCGCGCGGGTGTAGCCCTCCGCCATGTGGGAAGCGCCCTCGACGTGGCGCGCGAGCACATGGGAAATGCTGCCGCGACGACGCAGCGCAGCATACAGGGGATTGATCGCAGCACCCGGCACACCGAATGCCATGTCGATTCCTTCCCGTTCCATCACTCTAACGGCTGCTTCAATAGCGGTCATTTTGGCCATGTTCCTGCTCCTCTCTTGGTTTAAGCGCAATAATTAAGTTTGCGGATTTTAAGCGCCCGGCGTCCTTAATGTCAATAGAATGGAATTAATTTCCAAAAAATATTTAAATACCGTTAAATTATTTAACCTATTGACCCATATGTATTAAATATAGTTAAATAAGTACGATTAAATTAATTCAGAAAATTATTCCGATAACTCATGGATCAAAACACACGTTCAATTGCCGCAGGATTAAAAAAGCAGCCTAGGCATATTTTGCCGCCCGCTACCGGGCAAGAGCCATCGCCCAAGAAACGTCGCGGACGCACGGCTGCCACCGCAGTTGTCGGTCAGGTGCAAAGCCTCACCCGCGGCCTTACGTTGTTAGAGCGTTTGGCAGAAGCGGAAGGTGGCGTATCGCTGGTGGATTTGGCGCAGCGGGTGGGTTTGGCGCCCTCAACCACCCATCGCTTGCTCAACACCTTGGAAAAAATGGATTACGTCCATCAGGGGGGTGATTTGGGCCGGTGGTTTGTGGGAGTCAAAGCCTTCACCGTCGGCAGCGCGTTTCTTGCGAATCGCGATCTTGCCGGACAATCCCACCCATTTCTGTACCGGCTCATGGAACAATCGGGCGAGACCACCAACCTCGCCGTAGTCGACCGAGGCGAGGCCGTAGTCGTGGCGCAAGTGCAATGCCGCGAGATGATGCGCATGCAGGTCAAGCTCGGTAGCCGCGCCCCGTTGCATGCCTCAGGCGTCGGCAAAGCGCTGCTTGCTTCAATGACAAAGGCGGACGTGGAAGATATTCTGCACGAGCGCGGCTTGCCGCGCATCACCCCGAGCACGATCGATACGCCGGAGAAACTATGGGTCGCGCTGCGGGAAATCGCTCAGCGCGGCTATGCTTACGACGATGAAGAACACGCGGTTGGACTGCGCTGTGTATCAAGCGCCCTCTATGACGAACATGCCGAGCCGCTTGGCGCTATTTCCGTTGCAGGTCCGCGCTCGCGAATCTCCGACGAGCGGGCGCTTGAATTAGGCGCGCTGGTCGCGAATACGGCTGCGCGGTTAACGCACGCATTGGGCGGACGCCTTCCGGCGCGCGTTGCATCCGCAACTCTAACTAAATCCTGACCTTCGCAAGCAACCGAGATTCCACTATGCTAAAGTTCGCAGCCAATCTTTCCATGATGTTCAACGAAGTGCCTTTCCTCGAACGCTTCGGTGCCGCCGCACAAGCGGGCTTTCGCGCCGTCGAGTTTCTGTTTCCCTACGAATTCACCGCGGACGACATCGCCGAACGTTTGCAAAAGCACGGGCTCACGCAAGCGCTGTTCAACGTGCCGCCGGGTGATTGGGCAAAAGGCGAGCGCGGCTTAACCCTATTGCCGGGGCGCGAGTCGGAGTTTGCAACCGGGGTCGAGCAGGCAATTGAATATGCGAAGGTGCTGAAATGCGATCAGATTCACATCATGGCGGGTATCGCGCCCGCGGGTGTGCAGCGCAATGTAATGATGGAAGTGTATGTGACGAATCTTAGTTTTGCGGCCCACCGCCTTGCCGCTGAAAACATTCGCGCGCTGATTGAGCCCATCAACTACTATGATGTTCCCGGTTATTTTTTGAACACGCAAGCCGAGGCGCGCGCGGTGATCGATAAAGTCGGTAGCGACAATTTATTCCTTCAGCAAGACCTATATCACTGCCAGATCATGGAAGGAAATCTCGCCAAGCTGATCACCGAATATCGCGACATTGCGCGGCATTATCAAATCGCCGGTGTCCCCGGCCGTCACGAGCCAGACTTGGGTGAAATCAATCATCCGTATTTGTTTGATCTCATCGATCAGCTTGGTTACACGGGATACATCGGCTGTGAATATCGCCCGCGAGGAGACACTCGCGAGGGGCTGGGTTGGGCGGCGAAGTATGGGATTTCTTAACCTGTAAGTTTTGCGAAAACCATTTAGGCAGCGAATGGCAACTCGGCAACCTTAGGTGGTGGGCACAAACAACGTGCCCGCCCTACCTCGCTGGCGCAATCGAGCGCCTTGTTTTGAACTATTTTTTCATTTCACGTTATCCCGCTCCGATTTGTCAATAATAGTCTTCCTCACGTGGGTGGCGTACAGCAAGGATGTTCACGATATTTTTTTGGGTCGATATCATATAACGCCACATAACCTGTCGAGCCAACAGGAATGAGGAGTTCGCGCAAAAAATGCATTGTTGGGGAGCGCTTAGCGGCAAGAAAAAGGTGAGA
>JBDSJK010000430.1:0-7324 GCA_039917535.1 Burkholderiales bacterium | reverse complement strand
ATGCCGCAAGTTCGCAATCTCGCCATCGAGCGCATGGAGAAAGCGGCGGAAAAGTTGCCGAGGTAGCGCGTAGCCATGGCCGAACCCAAAACTCTTAAGCAGTATCTGTCGATTTATGCGGCAGGCTATTTGTTGCTGGTGGCGCTGGCTGGCGCGGTCGGCGCCTACGCGCTGTACGTTTGGCACGAATCGTCACGGGAAACACTGCGCTTGAATTCCATGATGCAGGAAGTGCAAGCCATGCGCGGCAGCCTTTATCTGCAGTTGAAAGAAGTATTCGACGCCGTTTTTCTTGCGGACAAAGACGCACACAAACAATATGCCGAATATGATCAGCGCGTGCAGATGCAACTGAGCCGGCTCGACAACACTGCTCGCGGCGAGCGCGAACGCACGGCGATGAACACACTGCGTAAAAGTTATCAAGAGCTGCGCAATGAGGGCGCAGCGATCCTCAATTCCGACATCGATATGCCGTTTGCCGATAAGCAGCGCAAGCTCAATACCGAGTTGGAAATGCGCGGCATCGGCAACCACGAAGCGGCCATCGCCGGCATCGAATTTTTGCTGAGGATGCAGCAATCGGAACTCGACGTGCGGCTTGCCAAGCTCAATCGTTTGACGCCCGTGCTGCTGCTGTTTCCGGTGTTGTTGGCGCTCGTGCTGCTGGTGTTTTCCCGTTTCTTTTTACAGCGTGCCGTGGTCGCGCCATTGGCCGACCTCGAACGCGCGGCGGCCAAGATCAGCGCCGGGCATCTCGATGAGCGTGTACCCGCCCGTGGTCCACGGGAACTGCAATCCTTGGCGAATCAAGTCAACAAGATGGCCAGTGACTTGAGCGACAGCCGCGAATCTTTGCTGCGAGCGGAAAAGCAGGCGGCCCTGGGCTCGTTGGTTCCGGTTTTGGCGCACAATATACGCAACCCGCTGGCGGCAATCCGCGCCACCGCGCAAATGATGACTGACCCGGCATTGTCGTTGGAAAGCAAGGAAGATTTGCAGGGCATTATCCACAGCGCCGATCGGCTGGAACGCTGGACGCGCTCCCTGCTGAGCTACCTCCATCCGCTAAAGCCTAGTTTTAGCGTGGTCACGGTTCAATCGTTGGCGGACAACGTATTGGAGCTGTCACGCACCCGCATCGAGGAAAAAATGCTGATCGTCGTTCGTGAGGGTTGGGACGAACAAGTCAACTTTATGGCCGACGTCGAACTCATTGAGCAAGCGCTGCATGGGCTGGTGGCGAACGCGATCGACGCGTCGCCGGAGCGTGGTCGTCTGGTCATAAAAATCGGTACTACAAACGAGGACGTACTGATACAGATTAGCGACGAAGGGCCGGGCATCCCTTTCGCTCCCACCGCAAGCGAATTGTCTCCGGGTCCGACCACCAAGCGTTACGGCACGGGGCTAGGCATACCATTTGCTTTTAAGGTGTGCGAAGAACACGGCGGCCGGCTTGAATTCAACTCACAGGTACCACGGGGCACTCAAGTAACGATGGCCGTACCGCGAGAAAATAAGGAGTTAAATGGGGTCTGAATTCTTGGCCGTGGCAGAGTCAACGCCAATAGCGCCGCCGGCCCAAGGCGCGCACATCTTGCTGGTCGAAGATGAAGTGTTGTTTGCGCGAGCCGCGAAAAAACGCCTAGAACTTGCTGGCTATCGTTGTCTGACCGCTGCAACGCTCTTGGAAGCCAAGCGCTTGGTCGCGATCTCGCGGCCTGATTTGGTGTTGCTCGATCTGCGTTTGCCCGACGGTAACGGCATGGATTTTCTGGCGATGTTTGGCGCTGCGGCGGCCGAGGATCGTCTTGCGATAATTGTTCTGACCGCCTACGGCGAAATTGCCGATGCGGTGCTGGCGATGAAAAGCGGCGCCTTGGATTATTTGCGCAAACCGATCGACATGGACGAGTTGCAACTGGCTGTCGATCAAGCGCTGCAAACAGTGCGACTCAAGCATAAACTGGATTATTCTCGCGAGCGCGACAGCCGTGCCCTGGAATCCGCGCAGATGCTGGGCGACAGCCCGGTCATCGCCAAGGTCCGCGCCCAGATTGGCCGTCTGGCCAGCCTCTCGGCAAATGCAGCTGGGCCGCCGCCAACCATCTTGATCCTCGGTGAAACCGGAACCGGCAAAGACGTGGCTGCACGATTGTTGCATGCGTCGAACCCGTTTCGCGATCGCCCCTTTGTGCAGATTGATTGCGCGTCGTTGCCGAAAGATTTGATCGAGGCGGAACTGTTCGGTCACGAGAAAGGCGCCTATACCGGCGCACAAGGGGCACGTGCAGGTTTGATCGAGGCTGCGGAGGAGGGCACCTTGTTCCTCGACGAAATTGGCGAGTTGCCCCTCGATTTGCAAGCTAAATTGTTGAATGTGATCGAGCGCCGTCGGACGCGGCGGCTCGGCGCTACGAAGGAATCCAGGGTTGGTGCACAGTTCGTCGCCGGCACCAATCGCGATCTGCCGCACATGATCGCTGAAGGCGCGTTCCGCAGCGATTTGTATTACCGGCTCAATGTGATCACGCTCACCTTGCCGCCGCTGCGCGAGCGCGGTGATGATGTGCTGCTATTAGCGCGCCATTTTGCCGCGCAGACCTGTCGCCGCTATAATTTGCCGGCAATGAATTTTAGCGAGGATGCCTTGCTCGCGTTGACGCGCTACCACTGGCCCGGCAACGTGCGGGAATTGAAGCATCAAATTGAGCGAGCGCTGTTGCTGAGCCACGGCGACGAATTGAGCAGCAAAGATTTGGGTCTTGATTCACGCGATGCTGCGCCCGCTGCCGACGCCAAAAACACCTTGCGCGGCCTCACGCTGGAAGCCGCTGAGCGCCAGCTTATTGTCGAAGCGCTTCGCGATGCTCGCGACAATGTCTCGGAAGCCGCGCGGCGCTTGGGTGTCAGCCGCATGACCTTGCGTTATCGCATGGAAAAATATGCGTTGAAGGGCGACGCGGATTAGCTAAGAATTGGCATAATCCTTGCTCTAAATATTAACGTCGCGGTTGCGATTTTTGAGCTAACAGTGACGCCTCCTTAAGGCCGAGCCGCAAGGCTCGGCTTATTTTTGTAGCCAATTCAGGGATCTGTGGCTCAGGAATGTAGCGAAATTTAGCCAACATGGCTTCCGCCAGAGGACGAGTGATTGGTGGTTTATTTCAACCAGATGCGGTTGAAATAAACCAGTTTTAGCGAATCAAAGCCGAGCCATTGCGGCTGCGGCTGGCTCGGCCAAGTCCGGCTAAAACATCAAACTTCAAATAGAAAGTAAAATAGGAGAGAACATGCATCGAACTGCCCCCCCATTTCAGGCTCGGAAATTGGTAACCGCCATTGTTGCCGCGTTGGTCGTCTTTCCGCTGATAGCGAGCGCGCAGCAAAAAGCAGCAGGGAACCCTGCGGAAGTGCTGGAGTTGCCAACGATTGAAGTCATCGGCACCACACCCTTGCCGGGCATCGGCACGCCCGTCCGTGACGTCCCGGCCAACGTGCAGGTATTCACCAGCAAAGAATTCGCAAAACAAAAGCACACGGATATTTCCGAATACCTAGAGCAAAATCCAACCAGCGTGACCGTCAATGCGGCACAAGGTAACCCTTTCCAAGTCGACGTTAATTTTCGAGGTTTCACCGCTTCGCCTTTGCTGGGTACGCCGCAAGGCCTGTCGGTCTTTCAGGACGGCGTCCGGGTGAACGAACCCTTTGGCGATGCTGTGAATTGGGACTTGATTCCACAATCCGCAATCTCCAGTATCCAGGTTATTCCCGGTTCCAATCCAACCTTTGGTTTGAATACTTTGGGCGGTGCATTATCGATTTATACCAAGAGCGGCTCGCAATATCCCGGTGCCGCTATCCAGGCCTTGCTGGGGTCGTTTCAGCGTAAGCAAATTGAGTTCGAGTTGGGCGGCAAAGCGGGCCAGCATTTCGATTACTTTTTGACCGGAAATTTTTTCGATGAGAAAGGCTGGGGCGAGCACAATCCCAGCCGCGTGAAGCAGTTCTTTGGCAAAGTAGGGTGGCAGGACAACAAGAGCGATTTGGACGTGAGCTTGACGGCCGCCGACAACCGCTTGGAAGGTATGCAGGCGTTGCCACAATCCTATATCCAAGAGAACTACCGCCAGGCCTACACCTTTCCCGATATCAACAATAACAAGCTGACCTTTCTCACGGTAAAAGGCAGTCACTTTTTTAGCGATGACCTGCTGCTCGGTGGCAACGTCTATTACCGCAAATACAAGAATAGCAACTTGAGCAGCAACCAAAACGACGCGTTTGATGCCTCGCTGCCCGTGGACGACGTGAATTTCAGCGCGCTGAATGACCGCTCGATCATCGACCAGAACAGCTATGGCGGTAGCCTGCAGTTGACGCTGAGCAACGCCTTGGGCGGGTTGAAAAATCAATTCACTGTCGGCGGTAGCTTAGATGCCGGCAAGACTAATTTTACGCAGGAATCGCAGGCCGCCAACTGGACAGCGGATCGTGGTTTGGTGCAAGTGGTGGGTGCGACGTTTGAGCCAGAAACCAATGTCGATACGCGCAACGCTTACTACGGCTTGTACTTCACCGACACACTGAACTTGACGGAAAAATGGGCAGTGACGTTGTCGGGCCGCTACAACCGCGCCAAGGTGAAAATCGAGAATCGCGGCGATTTGGCGGACGACGCGCTGAACGGCGATCACACTTTCTCGCGCTTTAATCCGGCGGTGGGCGTGAACTTCAATCCCACCTCGACGCTGACCACCTACGCGACCTACAACGAAGGGATGCGCGCGCCATCGCCTATGGAATTGACCTGCGCAGACCCGACGGCGCCGTGCAAATTGCCGAATAGCTTTTTGGCTGATCCGCCGCTGAAGAAAGTCGTTTCCAAGACCATCGAGCTCGGTGCGCGCGGCAAAATCGGCGAAAAGTCTGCGTGGAATTTCGCCGTCTATCGTACCGACCTCAACGACGATATTCAATTCACAACCGATGGAACCACGGTCGCCGGATTTTTCCAAAACGTCGGGAAAACGCGTCGTGAAGGGTTGGAAGTCGGCGGAAGCACGACGTTTGGCGACTTCACGCTCGGGGCCCGTTATGCTTATCTCAAAGCAACCTACCAATCGTCGTTTAGCGTCGCGAGTCCGCTGAATTCGTCCGCCGATGCGGTGGGAAGCATACATGTCTCACCGGGCAATCGCATCCCGGGCTTACCGGAGCACAATATCAAAATTCGTCTCGATTACGACTGGAATGAACGCCTCTCCATCGGGACCAATCTGCTGTACGCTTCCGATATCTTTGCTCGCGGCGATGAGAATAATCAAGACCAAAACGGTAAGGTGAAAGGCTATACCGTCGTGAATCTCGACGGCCACTACAACTTCACCAAGAAGTTCCAGGTGTTTACGCGAATCAATAATCTGTTTGACAAACGCTATGCGAATTTCGCGGTGCTGGGCGAAAACCTGTTTCCGCAAGCGTCGGGGAAAACATTTGATCCTAATCATTCCGAGATAGAGCAGTTTCGCGCGCTCGGCTCGCCGCGCGGTATTTTTATCGGTGCTCGATACGAAATTTAAACTCGGACGCAGCAAGATCATAGCCCAAAGAGCCGCATCAAGTAAGGCTGTCAGTCGATTTTCATAGCTATTTAACGTCTCAATTAGTGATGTAATACTCAGGATCCCATACCATTTATCCTGAAGGAAATTGCCGCTTCGCTCACGATGCCTTTATTGATCGTGTTTGGCGCTGTGATGTTCTCATTGTCACCGGCGTGGTATATGATTTACCGCGATTTGTAGTCCAATCCAGACGCTCAAGCGTTTTATCGGATAATCGTCATAAGGAAGGAATTCAATGATACGGGTAAGAAAAAGTGTGATCGCGACGGCTCTGGCCGCAGCCCTAGGTATATCCCTTGCCAAC
Organism: Burkholderiales bacterium; assembly: GCA_039917535.1. GTDB lineage: Bacteria > Pseudomonadota > Gammaproteobacteria > Burkholderiales > JALYOK01 > JBDSJK01. The sequence goes on along the minus strand of JBDSJK010000430.1, from coordinate 1,387 downwards.
GCGAGCTTAGCGGCGGAAAGTAAACCGGTTGCCTATGTTTCCAATCAAGACGGCGGCGTGGTTGTGGTCGATCTCGAAACGATGGCGAAGTTGGGTGAGTTTGACGTCGAAAGCAAATCACCGCGTGGCATTGGCATCACTGCGGATGGCAAGTATGTGTTAACCGCCAACAAAGATAGCGGCGACATGTCAGTCCTCGACACGGCGACCAAAAAAGTGGTCAAACACATCGCCATCGGCCAAAACCCAGAATTCGTGCGGGTTCACGGCGATTATGCCTATGTGACCTATGAACCCAGCGCCAAATCTGGTGCTCCCGGCCAGGCTGAAAAAGACGGCGATGACGATAAGGCGGAAAAGCTACCTGCCGGTATCGCAATCGTTGATTTGAAAGAAATGAAGGTCTTGCGCACCATCATGAGCGGACCTGAGACCGAAGGAGTGGAATTTTCTAAGGATGGGAAATTCATGCTCGTGACCAACGAGGGCGACAACACCATTACGGTTTATGAGTTGCCCGATGGCAAGCTGCTGAAGAAAATCGATACCACCAAGCAGGGTCAGCGTCCGCGCGGCATCAAGGTCTCGCCCGACGGAAAACTCTATGCCATTACGCTGGAATACGGTGACAAAGTTATGCTCATCGATCAAAGTTTCGAGCCCGTCAAAACGCTACCTACGGGAAAAACTCCCTATGGTGTGACCTTTGATCGCGACGGTAAACGGCTATTTGTTGCGGCCTCCCGCGCCAAACAATTACAGGTGTTCGACACCAAAACTTTTGAGCTGATCAAGAGTATTCCTACCGGAGATCGCTGCTGGCATTTCACATTTACCCCCGACGACAGTAAGATCCTGCTCGCGTGCGGCAAATCCCACGATTTGGTTGTGATCGACGCAAAAACCTATGCGCCGCTAAAGAAGATTGCAGGGCTTAATACGCCGTGGGGCATCGTGACTTATCCGAAGGCGATGGGCAGTTTAGACGCACCGTAAGCCCGTAGCGTCATCATCGCATAGCAAAAAAAGCCAATGGAGACGTTGTTTTTACAAGATGCATGGCTGAGAGCCGCGCGGATATTGCTTTCTGGCGGCATGGCCGCCAGAAACCGCGCTGGATAAGGTTCGTGGCGTGGTCAACAAATGATATTGATCACGTTGTGTTGATGGCGATATGAACGAGGCGGACGATGGAATTTACCCCCAGTTTCTGTTTAAACCATGCCTAAAATTAAATGACCCCCGGCAGAGCCGTGGACTTACCTCGCTGAGTTACGCAGGCCTGCTGTCATTCTTTATCCTATTGATCCGGCACGATGAAGTTTTCAGGCCGCATAAGTCACACGTGGGTCCTGGAAATAGGTCTTAACGCGTTCCGGACTGGCTT
>JBDSJK010000429.1:0-4755 GCA_039917535.1 Burkholderiales bacterium | reverse complement strand
ACACCTGGCTCGCGGCGGAATGGGGTCATCCGTCCGACACTTTGGGCGGTATTTTGGCCACGGCTGATTATCTGTCGCGTATCGCCGTGGCTCAGGGCAAGACGCCGCTGACGATGCGCGATGTGTTGACAGGCATGATCAAGGCCCACGAAATTCAGGGTTGTCTGGCGCTGGAGAATAGCTTCAACAAAGTTGGTCTCGACCACGTTGTGCTGGTAAAAGTCGCCAGCACCGCCGTCGTGACGAAAATGATGGGTGGCACTCGCGATGAAATAATCAACGCCGTGTCGCAAGCCTGGGTCGATGGCCAAAGTCTGCGCACCTATCGCCACGCGCCGAACACCGGATCGCGCAAGAGCTGGGCGGCGGGCGACGCGACCTCGCGCGCCGTGTTGCTCGCGCTGCGCACGCTGAAGGGCGAGATGGGTTATCCCTCGGTGCTGTCCGCGAAAACCTGGGGGTTTTACGACGTGTCGTTCAAAGGCAACGAGTTCAAATTTCAGCGCAGCTATGGGTCTTATGTGATGGAACAAGTGCTGTTCAAGATTTCCTTCCCGGCGGAATTCCACTCGCAAACCGCGGTGGAAGCGGCGATGACCTTGCACATCGAACTCGCCAAGATGGGCAAATCGTCCGACGATATCAAGAAGATCACCATTCGCACCCACGAAGCCTGCATCCGCATCATCGACAAAAAAGGCCCGCTTAACAATCCCGCCGATCGCGATCATTGCATTCAATACATGGTGGCAGTGCCGTTGATATTTGGTAGGCTGACGGCGGGCGATTACGAAGACAGCGTTGCCTCCGACAAGCGCATCGACGCGCTGCGCGACAAAATCGTCTGCGTGGAAGACAAGCAGTTCACTAAGGATTATCACGATCCCGTGAAACGCTCCATCGCCAATGCGCTGACGGTGGAATTCAAGGATGGCAAAAAGTTGAAGGAACTGGTCGTCGAATACCCCATTGGTCACAAACGTCGACGCAAAGAAGGCATGCCCGTGCTGGTTGAAAAATTCAAGACGAACTTGGCGCGCCTATTCCCGTCTAAGCAGCAAAAGAAAATTCTCGACCTTTGCTTGGACTCAAAAAAACTGGACGCAACACCGGTTAACGAATTTGTTGACTTATTCGTCATATAGACAACATCCACCTGGAGAGCCAATACCAGAGCGCTTCTCCAGCCATGCCTTGCCAGGAACCGCCATCCATGCGGTTCCTGGCAAGATCAATTTGAATCGTTTTTTTAAGGCCTAACACCGTGCTAAGCAAAACATTAAAACAAATTCTTCCCCTGTTTTTACTGAGCCTGGCCGCAACGGTTCAAGCAGCCGATCTGCCGCAACGCAAATCCGGACTGTGGGAAATGACCATGACGGGTGTACAGACCGACGGCAAGCCGCAAACCGTACAAACCTGCGTCGAGAAAAAAACCGACACCGGCCTGGGATCGGCGTTTGGCAAAACCAAAGCGAAGAACTGCGACGACCCAATCATTCGCAATCAGGCGGGCAAGATCAGCGTCACGTCCGTTTGCAAATTTGCCGAATCCAGCGTCACGACCCACGCCACGATTACGGGTGATCTCAATTCAAACTATCACATCGAGCGCACTGCGAATTTCAACCCGCCGCGAAAAGGCATGAAACAAGCGACCGACGTGATCGAAGCAAAGTGGTTGAGCGCCTGCAAAGCGGGGCAACGCGCTGGCGACATGATCATGCCCGACGGCACGAAATTCAATGTTCAAGACATGCAAAAATTGCAGTCCGGCAAGTAATTCAAGAGGGGCCATCCATGCCACATAATCTTCATAACAGCCTGCAGAATCTCAACCTCGGCTCGAAACAAGGCCAGTTCTATTCGCTAGCGGCATTGGAAAAAGCCGGACTCGGCAAGATTTCGCGCCTGCCGGTTTCCATCCGTATCGTGCTGGAAGCCGTGCTGCGAAACTACGACGGCAAGAAGATTAGCGAGGATCACATCAAGCAACTCGCCGCGTGGCAGCCGAACGTGGCGCGCAGCGATGAGATACCCTTTGTCGTCGCGCGCATTGTGTTGCAGGATTTCACCGGCGTGCCGCTCTTGGCAGACCTCGCGGCCATGCGCGGTGTGGCGAGCAAAATGGGTAAGAATCCCAAAGTCATCGAGCCGCTGGTACCGGTTGATCTGGTCGTCGATCACTCGGTGCAGATCGATCATTACGCAACCAAAGATGCGTTGCGCCAAAATATGGAACTCGAATTTTCGCGCAACAACGAACGCTATAAATTCATGAAATGGGGCATGCAAGCGTTCGATACATTCAAGGTCGTGCCGCCCGGCATCGGCATTGTGCATCAGGTGAATCTGGAATACCTAGCGCGCGGCGTTCATCAAAAAGACGGCGTTTACTATCCCGACACCTTGGTCGGCACTGACTCCCACACCACCATGATCAACGGCATCGGCGTGGTCGGTTGGGGCGTCGGCGGTATCGAAGCGGAAGCTGGCATGCTCGGCCAGCCGGTGTATTTTTTGACGCCCGATGTGGTCGGCGTCAACCTTACCGGCAAATTACTTGAAGGCGTCACCGCGACGGACCTGGTGCTCACGGTCACGGAAATGTTGCGCAAAGAAAAAGTAGTCGGCAAATTTGTTGAATTTTTTGGCGAAGGCGCCGCCTCCCTCGCCCTGCCCGACCGCGCTACCATTGCCAACATGGCGCCGGAATACGGCGCGACCATGGGCTTCTTTCCGGTCGATTCGGTCACGATCGATTATTTCAAAAACACCGGCCGCACCGTTGATGAAATTGCCGCGTTTGAAGCCTACTTCAAAGCGCAGGGATTGTTCGGCATGCCTAAGGCGGGCGACATCGACTACAGCAAAGTCCTGAGCTTGGATTTGGCTTCTATCAAGCCCAGTGTAGCCGGCCCGAAGCGTCCGCAAGACCGCATCGAGCTGCCAAATCTCAAAGCCAAATTTACCGAACTGTTCAGCAAGCCTGTCGCCGACAATGGCTTCAATAAAGCCTCTGCAGACCTGACCAAGCGTTATGCGACGAAGAAATCCGGCGTCGACATTGGCAACGGTGACGTGCTAATCGCGGCGATTACGTCTTGCACCAACACGTCGAACCCTGGCGTGTTGCTCGCCGCCGGCTTGCTCGCGAAAAAAGCCGCGGAAAAAGGCATGAAAGTCAAACCGCATATCAAGACGTCGCTCGCGCCGGGATCGCGTGTAGTAACGGAGTATCTCACCAACGCGGGCCTGTTGCCGTATTTGGAAAAACTCGGCTTCAACGTCGCGGCCTACGGCTGCACCACCTGCATCGGCAATGCCGGTCCGTTGGACGAAGCGATCGAGGAATCCATCGTCCAAAACGACGTCGTCGCCGCGGCGGTGCTGTCGGGCAATCGCAATTTTGAAGCACGCATCCACGCCATCATACGTGCGAATTTCTTGGCTTCGCCGCCGTTGGTCGTCGCCTTTGCGCTAGCGGGCAATGTTTTAATCGATATGGATAAAGACCCGATCGGCAACGACGCCAACGGCGCGCCGGTATTCCTGAAAGATGTTTGGCCAAGCCAAGCGGAAGTCGCCGCCGTGATGAAATACGCGACCACTCCCGCCACTTATCAACGCCTCTATTCCGATTTCACCCAAGGTTTTGATCTATGGAACAACATTCCCTCGACGCCGGGCCAGGTGTATGGCTGGGACAAATCTACTTACATCGCCGAGCCGCCGTTCTTCGATCACTTTGGCATGAGCTCGGGCACCAGCGCCAATGTTTCGGGCGCGCGGGCGTTGGGCATCTTCGGTGATTCGGTGACCACCGACCACATCAGCCCGGCGGGCTCGATCAAATCGTCATCACCGGCGGGTAAATGGCTGCAGGCCAACGGCGTCAATGTGGTGGACTTCAATAGCTACGGCTCGCGTCGCGGCAATCACGAGATCATGATGCGCGGCACCTTCGCCAACGTGCGCATTAAGAATCTGATGGTGCCGGGCACTGAGGGCGGCATCACCGTGCATCAGCCCTCGGGCGAGCAGCTTTCCATCTATGACGCGGCGATGAAATATGTCGCCAGCGGCACACCGACCATCATCATGGGCGGCGAAGAATACGGCACCGGTTCGTCGCGGGATTGGGCGGCGAAAGGTACGCAGTTGCTGGGCGTCAAGGCCGTGATCGCGCGCAGCTTCGAACGCATTCATCGCTCCAACCTGGTCGGCATGGGCGTATTGCCGTTGCAATTCAAAGGCAACGATACGGCGCAGTCCCTAGGCATCAAGGGCGATGAGCAGTTTGATTTGCTCGGACTCTCCGGTCAACTCAAACCGCAACAAGATGTGACCTTGGTTATCACGCGCAACGACGGCAGCAAGAAAGAGGTGAGCGTGTTGTTGCGTATCGATACGCCGATCGAAGTGGACTACTACTTGCACGGCGGCATTCTGCCTTATGTGTTGCGCGAGTTAATGGCCAAGGCAGCCTAGCGTTAGCCGGGTGTTGAAAAACTACTGCGCTTGGCGATCCTGCGTTGCAAAAGACAGAAAAATGCTCATGTAGTTACGTGTACATTCCGCTTTTTCTGTCTTTTCCGCCTTGTCTAGTCTGCGCTCGCTTGTTTTTTTCAACACCCCGCATAACCAACTAAACCCAACCCGGGCGGCGAAACTCTCGGCTTTCTATTTTGGACATCATCAACAATTATTCGCTCAAAGCCCTCAACACCTTCGGGGTCGAAGCAACCTCCCGTT
>JBDSJK010000428.1:0-3283 GCA_039917535.1 Burkholderiales bacterium | reverse complement strand
TGTCGCGAATAGACGTTGCATCGTGAAAAGCAATAGGGCTCCATGACCACGGTTCCATGTGAGTGGGTTGAACGCACCCTACATTTACTCAGCAACAGTTGGTTCAACTCAAGGTTGGGCTTCATGCTTCAGCCCAATCTACTCTACTTTCCCGTTTTTCCGACTTGCTAATCTAGTGCTATAATCAGTATCTAATTTAATACTGTAGGAAGCACCATGCGCACCCTCTCGTCCAGTGAAATCAAGCGTCGCGGCATTGTCGCCGTGGAAGAGTTGCTCGACCAAGGCCCAGTACACATACTCAAGAACAGCCGCACGGCTTGTGTCGTCTTATCCGAGGAAGATTTTGCAAGGCTAAACACAAGCGGCGCGCGCAGAGCCCAAGCGAGCGCCTGGGACATCCTGCTTGCGCCGACAGCGAAGGGAAAAACTTCACGGCGCAAAGTCGATGCGAGAGTTAAAGCGGAGCGCGACGCGTGGGACAAGCGATGATCTTGTTTCTCGACGCTTGCGTGCTGATCTATCGTGTCGAGGAAGTCGTACCATGGAACGCTCACCTCACCAAGCTACTCGCCGGTCTTGGACGTAGATACGCTGGTTTGCAGCTCGCCGTTAGCCGCTTGAGTTACTTGGAGTGCCGCGTGCAGCCACTACGCGATGGTGATGGCGCGTTGTTGGCACGCTACGACGCACTGTTCGCGGCACCCGAACTGCGCACCGTCGAAATCGACGCCAACGTCATTGAAGGCGCCACGCGCATACGCGCACTATTCGGCCTGCGCACACCGGATGCGATCCAAGCCGCGAGCTGTCTTTCGCTTGGTGCAGAGCACATCTTTCTGACCAGCGATGCCACGTTTCGGCGCGTGCCTAGGCTTGCGCTGAGGATGCTTTAAGAAATCGTGTTGCGCGGGCTAAGCGCGATTTTCATTTTGCGCTCGCCGTCTCGCGAATAGACGTTGCATCGTGAAAAGCAATAGGGCTCCGTGCCCACGGTTCCATGTCAGTGGGTTGAACGCACCCTACCTCTACTGATTCATCCCAGATCGAAACAAAAGGCCAAGCCAGACGCCTTATGGAATAAGGCTCTTCGGCCGTATGCAGCCGACATCAAGGTGGGAAGGGGCTCTCCAGGTTGCGTTAAATTGTAAGTTCAGGATGGGCAAACAGTTTTATCGTTTGCCCGCGTGGTTAGTTAGCAACCGTTACGGCACCGGCTGCAATTACCTGCCGACCCTACCAGGCTATCTTAAAATAACTCGAGCGTGGCCCATTCATTTCCTCGCAACAGTACCCGATTAGACCGACGCATCCCGAAATGCCCGAAGCACAGTATTGATGCGAGTTTGGTAGCCGGGGCCTTGTGCCTTGAACCACTCAAGAACATCTTGATCGACTCGCAACGATATGGACGCCTTGGCTGGCAAAGGTTGTAGCCCGCGCCGAATGATGCCACGCACAATATGCCGAACATCCGCTTCAGGGTGCTCCGCGGTACTTTTCCCCGGCGCAGCGGCTTTTGCCTTTAGGCGGACCCAGTCAGTCTTGGATTGCATTGAAGTAGATTTGCGCTTCGCGCTTGGTTGCCTTGCGGAATGAGATGATGCGGACTTCATGTTGCTCTCCGTGTGGACGATGGATACGGGAATACCGGCAAGCACACCTAGGGTAACGAAACGCTGCTCGCCATAGGAGAACCGATCGTTCTCGAAGGTGTAGGTAGCGCCTTCGAAAACCCGAGGCGCATCAACAAAATCGAGGCCATGAGCCTTCAGATTGGAAATGCGCTTCGTCTGTGAGCAATTAAACTCCATGCAACTATGGTATATACACGGTGTAGTTGCGTCAAATTTGGTGATCCAAAAACTCCGATGCAGGTCGGCGAGAAATTTTAGCGTCAAAAGCTGGCTAGTAGTTTTCGCTCTCGGTATACTTTCCGTTAAGGACGCCTCGTTATTTCCTCTTCAGTATTTGATTGCCGATTTGGCGCTTAGGCCCAGCTTTTGCTCAGTCAAGGTTGCCCAGTTCCATCGCTAAAATCTTAAACGAGCAAGGCTGGGACATTGTCCCCGTCAGTAAATATTGAGTAGATGATACAGTATCGCCAAGCGCCAGTCAGGGTGTGGCTCTCAAGCCTTGCATGGCTAAAAGGCAAGCAGGGCGCGGGTTTCATGGCAATGGAAAATGTAAAGTGGGCCCACGGCACGGCAGGACAAAATAATGCATGTGTCGGGAAATTCATCGGCCGTCATGCCGGTTTGCTTCAAGATTGCTCGCAATGTGCCTTCAGGCTCACGAACTCAGCAACGGTTGGTTCTGCTGAATGTTGGGCTTCATGCTTCAGCCCAACCTACTCTACTGAAATGCCGAGCAAAAAACCAATGGCCGTTATCAATACCGCGTTACAAGCGCGATCTCATAGATTATGTCTCCAAAAGGCACTATATCTGGAACAAAGGAAGTCATCAATCGCCATCCCAAGTGCATAATTCAGCTGTTATGCCGCCTATTACATACAGCAGCGCAAATGGTCTTGTGGCTGCACGATTAAGCGCGCAGTTGGGGCAACATTTGCATCCCCTGCGACTTGGTCTTGCGGCCGACGTTCGTTGCACAAAGAACGCTTCCAAGGTAGAAAGGAAACTCGGACGAACGGTGCCCAGATATAGTACTAGGCTGCTCATATTCACGTCGTTAAGCGAATCATTGACCGCTGCACGAGCGGCGGAAGTTCGCTACGATACTGGCGGTATTATTGAGGGTTTTGCGATTGTCAGCCTGCCGCGGTCCCTCATTGACCCCCATTTGCTGATCCCCCCACAACGAATCTGGATTTGACCAATATTGAACGCGGACACAACCATTGGGAAGGCCACTGCATGCCGTGTTCTCGGCCATTATGGTCCGCCACGGAGGAACGGTGGGATCGTTAGGATGAGGCATAGTAAGGCCATGGCTATATTCGAACGGAAAGAGGCTGTTACTTTGCGCCCAGTCATGGTCTGCGCCCATGACATGCCCAAGCTCATGCGCGAAATTGTATTGCCCGGTCGCGCAAGATCGTGGAATAGCGGCAAACGCGAACGCTTCAAACGAATGTTTGGGAGAGCGCATCTGATGCGCTCCCCCACAAGGTATGCTGTTCTGGTTCTCTGTTATCAAAACTACTACATCCGCATAAAGCTCATCACGCCATTGGTGGACGATATCCATCACATGGTCACCTTTTCGTCGTAACGGCGCCAAATCGTTGGTTACAAATAGACCCTCCGTATATTGGACC
>JBDSJK010000427.1:0-6434 GCA_039917535.1 Burkholderiales bacterium | reverse complement strand
AAACCTTGGCGGTATGAGCCGAGCGCCACGGTACAACCCATAGGACATGGCAGAATCATGAATCAATGGCTTTCAGTATGTAAGCTCGAAGACATTTCGCAACTAGGCTCGCGCGTGATCCGGCGTCCCGACGCGGAAGGCGGCGACATCGCGGTGTTTCGCACTAGTGACGACGAGGTTTTCGCGTTGTCGGATCGTTGTCCGCATAAAGGCGGCCCGCTGTCACAAGGCATCGTGTTTGGCCGCAAGGTAGCTTGTCCGCTGCACGGCTGGGTGATAGGCCTCGACGACGGCCTAGCCACCGCGCCCGACGAAGGCTGCGCAGCCTACTACATTTGCAAGATCGAGGATGGCGTTGTGCTTGTCGATCTTGCCTCGCGGCAGATCCAGGTCGCCGTCCAAAAAGAAGCGGCCTGAGCGTGTCGATTACAAAAGCAACCTGCCCTTATTGCGGCGTCGGTTGCGGCGTGCTGATCGAAAGCAATGGTCAGAAAATTACCAACGTCACGGGCGACCCGGATCATCCGGCCAACTTTGGCCGGCTCTGCACCAAGGGCTCGACCTTGCATTTCACGGCGCAGCCGCATGGCCGCGCGCTATACCCCGAAATGCGCCCGAACCGCGCCACACCTCGCATCCGGCGCGATTGGGATACGACCCTGGATTTTATGGCGCGGCGTTTCGCCGAAACCATAAATAAACACGGTCCCGACAGCGTGGCGTTTTATATCTCCGGTCAATTGCTGACGGAAGACTATTACGTCTTCAACAAACTCGCGAAAGGCCTGATCGGCACCAACAACGTCGACAGCAATTCGCGCCTGTGTATGTCGTCCGCCGTAACTGGCTACAAAGCCACGCTGGGCGCCGATGCGCCGCCTTGCAGTTACGAAGACATCGATCACGCTGATTTGATCTTCATCGCGGGTTCCAACACGGCTTATGCGCATCCGATCTTGTTTCGCCGTATCGAAGCCGCGAAAGAAAAAAATCCGCAACTGAAAATCATCGTCGTCGATCCGCGCCGCACCGACACGGCTGCGTTTGCGGATTTGCATTTGCCGATTCTGCCAGGGACCGATGTCGCGCTGTTCAACGGCATGCTGCATTTGTTGTTATGGGACGGCGCAATCAACCAAGATTTTATTCGCGAGCACACAGAAGGTATCGATGCGCTCAAAGCCATCGTGCGCGACTATACGCCCAAGCTCACGGCGGAAACTTGCGGCATCGCCGAAGCGGATTTAATCACCGCCGCAAAGTGGTTCGGCGAATCCCGTGCGGCGCTCTCGCTTTATTGCCAGGGCTTGAATCAATCTCGCCATGGCACCGAAAAAAATACCGCGCTCATCAATCTACATTTGGCGACGGGCCAGATCGGTAAGCCAGGCGCCGGGCCGTTTTCTTTGACGGGGCAGCCCAACGCCATGGGTGGCCGCGAGGTCGGTGGCATGGCCAACCTGTTATCGGGACATCGCGATCTTAGAAACCCAGAACATCGCGCCGAAGTGGCAAAACTATGGGGCCTGCCCAGCGTGCCGGACAAGCCCGGCAAGACGGCGGTGGACATGTTCGAAGCCGTGCGCAACGGTGAAATAAAAATCCTGTGGATCGCATGCACGAACCCCGCGCAGTCCATGCCGGATCAAGCGCTGATACACGAAGCACTCAGGCAAGCGGAGCTGGTGATCGTGCAGGAAGCCTACGCCGATACCGAAACCACCGCCTATGCGGATGTGTTGTTGCCAGCCGCTACATGGGGGGAAAAAGCGGGCACGGTGACCAATTCCGAACGGCGTATTTCGTTGTTAAATCCTGCTATTGCCGCACCCGGCGAGGCGCGCGCCGACTGGCGCATAGCTGTCGATTTTGCTCAGCGTTTGGAAGCCATACTGCGGCCCGGCCAGGCGGCACTTTTTCCTTACGAGAGTTCCGAAGCCATTTTCAACGAACATCGCGAAACCACCCGTGGCCGCGATCTCGACATCACGGGCCTGAGTTATGAATTGCTCACGCGGCGCGGCCCGCAGCAATGGCCGTTTCCAGAAGGTGCGAGCACCGGCAAGACGCGGCTGTACGAAGATTGCGTTTTCCCAACGTTATCGGGTAAAGCCAAATTTGCCGCAGCATCATACAAACCCGTCGCGGAAGTTGTCGACGCGCGCTATCCGCTGAGCATGAACACAGGCCGATTGCGTGACCAGTGGCACGGCATGAGCCGCACGGGAAAAGTGGCGCGGCTGTTTGCCCATGCCGAAGAGCCGCGTCTAGCCATGAGTTCCAAGGACATGCTAAGACGCAGCGTTACCAGCGGCGACCTGGTGCGTATCAAATCGCGGCGCGGCGAAATGGTTCTTCGTGCCGAATCCAGCGACGATCTACGCGCGGGGCAGGTGTTTTTGCCGATGCACTGGGGAGGCCAATTCGTGCGGGGACTAGGCGTAAACGAACTCACCATCAATGTCACCGATCCTACTTCGAAACAACCGGAGCTCAAGCACTGCGCGATACAAGTCGAAAAGGCCAATCTGCCGTGGCGTTTGGTAGCCATGGCCATCGGCGAATCGGGTCAGGGCGCAGACGCGCTGGCGCGATTGCAACGCCTGCGTGGACATCTCAACGACTTCGAGTTTGCGACTTGCGGCTTGTTCGGCCGCGAGCAGGAATGTGTGATTTTTCGTGCGGCCAACTCTGCGGCACCAAACCCAGATTTATTGGCCGACCTCGAACAGATCCTCGGCCTGGATCAGGCCCTAAGCGTGATGCACTACGAAGACCAACGCAAGTCCATCACGCGGCGCGTTCGCGTGGCAAACGGCAAAGTCGTTGCGGTCTGTTTGTTCGGCGACTCGGTGGCTGAAGAATGGCTTAAAGACTGGCTCTCCATGGGACACCCCGTGGCAGACTTGCGCCGCATGTTGCTTGCGCCGATCGCCACGCCGCCGAAAGGTTTCGCGGCACGAGGACGTGTTGTGTGCAACTGCCTGAATGTTTCAGAAACCGAAATTGCAGCGTATCTTGCGAGCGCTAATCCTGCAGAACCGATCGCCACGCTCAGTGATTTGCAACAGCAACTCAGATGCGGCAGCGAATGCGGTTCTTGCGTGCCCGAACTGCGCCGCATGATCGCCAACAGCACAGCGAAGGCCGCATGATGAACGCAACCCGTTACGGCAAAGTATTTTTGGTGGGCGCAGGCCCGGGCGATCCGGAACTACTTACATTGAAGGCGCTGCGTGCGCTCGCCACGGCAGACGTAATTCTGATAGACGATCTGGTCAACCGTGATGTGTTGCAACACGCGCGGGCTGGCATTCGCGTAATTGAAGTGGGCAAACGCGGTGGTTGCAAATCCACACCGCAAGCCTTCATTGAAAAACTCATGATCACAGAAGCGAAAGCGGGTCACTACGTGGTGCGGCTCAAAGGTGGCGATCCCTTCATGTTTGGTCGCGGTGGCGAAGAGTGCGAGGTGCTCCGCGCGGAAAACATCGAGGTTGAAGTCGTTCTCGGCATCACCTCCGGCATGGCTGCACCGGCGACACTCGGTATTCCCGTTACTCATCGCGACGCCTGCCATGGCGTGATTTTTGTTACCGGCCACGGCAAAGGTGAGGTAACACCCAATTGGCACACGCTTGCACAAACGGGTTTAACCTTGGTGATCTACATGGCCATTAGCAACTTGGCGCAGATAACCGCAGCGCTGCAGGCGGGCGGTTTGCAAAGCACGACGCCAGCCTGCGCCATACAAAACGCCACGCTAGCTAACCAGCGTCATGTGGTTTCAACGCTCCAGAATTTAGCCCAGTCAGTCGCACAGCAGGGCCTTGGCAGTCCAAGTGTGGTGGTCATCGGTGATGTTGTGCGCTACAGGAATATTGCTGAAGTTGAAGCGCTAAACGTCAGTCGGCGTCACGTTGCATAGGTTGCTAGAATCATCACCGCGACAACGTGAATCCTTCATAGCCATTTGCCGCGACGGCATCGCAGCGCTTCTTGTAATTGTGAACGCCACCGACATAAGGCATAAACACGCGCGGCTTGCCGGGGATATTCGCGCCAACGTACCACGAATTGGCGAGCGGATAGAGCGTCGCATTGGCTACGTCATTGACGTGCTCAACCCAGGCGCGCTCTGACATAGCGTCGGCTTCGATGCGGTTTAGGCCGTGAGATTGCAGATGCTTTAAACAATCGACGATCCAATCCATGTGCTGTTCGATGGCAAGGATCATCTGGCTCTTCACGCCGGGGCTGCCGGGGCCGGTGATAAGGAACATATTCGGGAAACCGGACACCATTAGGCCAAGATAGGTTTGCGGTCCGGCAGACCATTTTTGCTTCAACGTTTCGCCCGACTTGATGTGCACGTCGATTTCAGCGAGTGCGCCGGTCATGGCGTCAAATCCCGTTGCGAAGACGATGGCGTCGAACGCGTATTCCATCTTGCTCGTGCGTAGTCCGTTTGCGGTGATTTCTTCGACCGGCATGCTGCGGGCATCCACGAGCGTGACGTTGTCGCGGTTGTAGGTCTCGTAGTAGTTCGTGTCCAAGCACAAACGTTTCGTGCCGATGGGGTGATCTTTTGGTGCTAGCAGTTCCGCCACGGCCGGGTCGCGCACGATGCTGCGAATTTTTTGACGGACAAATTCGGAAGCCGTGTCGTTCGCCTTCTTGTTCAACAGCAGGTCAGTGTAACCGTAAAGAAAGCTAATGCTGCCACCTTCTGCCCATTTCGTCTCGTAGGTGCGCTGGCGCTCGTCAGGCGTAACGTCGAGGGCTGATTTCGTGGGTGGCGGATGGCCGGAGATACCAAACGGTGTGTCAAACGCGGCGCGCCGCCGCTCGGAATATTGCGCCTTGTGCTTACGCTCTTTGTCGGGATCGAGCAGTGCATTCCGCGCCGGCAAGCTGAAGTTCGCCGTGCGCTGAAAAACGTGGATATGCTGCGCCTGCTTCGCGAGATGGGGGATCAACTGAATACCGGTGGAACCCGTGCCGATCACGGCAACACGCAGCCCGGTGAAATCGACGCCCTCCTGGGGCCATAGACCCGTGTGGTACCAGTTGCCTTTGAAGTGATTCAAACCTTTGAAGTCCGGCACGCGCGGCGTGGAGAGATTGCCGGTAGCCATGATGCAATACCGCGCGGAAGCAACCTCGCCTTTGTCGGTCGTGATCGTCCAGAGATTCTTTTCCCGATCAAAAACCGCAGACACTATCCGCGTATTCAACTGAATGTCGCGCAACAGGTCAAAACGCTCGGCGACGTGATTGATATAGCGCAGAATCTCGGGCTGAGCACCATAACGCTCCGGCCACTTCCATTCTTGTTGAAGATCGTTCGAAAACGAGTAGGAATATTCCATGCTCTCAATATCGCAACGGGCGCCGGGATAACGATTCCAAAACCAAGTGCCGCCGACACCGCCGCCAGCCTCGTAAACCCGCACGCGCATCCCCAACTCACGCAGGCGATGCAGCGCGTAAAGCCCGCCCAGGCCGGCACCTATTACGATGGCATCGAATGGGGAATTGATGGGCGGTTCGGCTCCACGGGATGCCGACTTAGGCATGGTTTTCTCTTCCGTTAATACCACCCGCCTTATTAGTGGCGGTCTTGAGATTGGTGTTGTTATCGTAGGTGACATCGCTTAAGAGGCAAAAGGGGTGGGCATCTTCAGGCATGCCACTCCACGAGGCAAGCGGGGCAAGGCTCATAGCGAGGTGGGTCGCATTAACGTTCATACACATTGCGCCTATGGCGGATGCGCGTAGGTCGATGTGACGGGATTTAGCGTCGATCGCATAGATGATTCGATACTCTCCCGCTCAAATGCGCCATAGGTCTTGCGCACCCCTCAGTTTCTGGCATCCGGCCGGTCTGGGTTCGTCAGCGAGCGCTTCAAGTTTTGTAATGATTCGTTCCAATAAAACATTGTCCAGCGCGTCCAATTCCTTCCGCGCGGAGATGTTGAGAACAACGCTGAATCTAGCCACGCAATCGCTTGTTCCGCATTAAACTTGCTTTTACACTGTCTAGGGAAACACTCTTTTCCTTACGCCGGCTTGGCGATATCAGGACGTCCTGGCTGTCTTCACACAATGCGCTGTGTTTGCGCAGATCAATTTGAACGGCCAGCGTGCGGCCTCTAAATCTCCGGCTTTGACAGCTGGGCGGATCGTTCGCGCTCAGTTCTTCATCACTATTCGTCACCCCGTGGGAGACGCGGCCAGGAACAGGGTTTCGAAGATCTCGACCGGCACCGCTTTGCTGAGTAAAAAGCCCTGCATTTCGTCGCAATTCAGCAACCGGAGCAGGCGCGATTGCTCCTCTGTTTCGACGCCCTCCGCCACCACCTTGAGCTTCAGCGCATGTGCCAGGTTGATGATGGTGGACACCA
This sequence comes from Burkholderiales bacterium, assembly GCA_039917535.1. Lineage (GTDB taxonomy): Bacteria > Pseudomonadota > Gammaproteobacteria > Burkholderiales > JALYOK01 > JBDSJK01. The sequence goes on along the minus strand of JBDSJK010000427.1, from coordinate 27 downwards.
GCGCCAGTCCCTGCGGCGCGGCGGTCA
>JBDSJK010000426.1:0-6155 GCA_039917535.1 Burkholderiales bacterium | reverse complement strand
TCTCCGACGGCCCCAACGCCTGGCCCTTACCGCGCATGAGACAACTACTCACCACACTCAAAGCACTTGACCAATTAGTCAAACAACATCCTCTCGCGGAGCAACAGCTATGATTCACCATATCGTTATGTTCAAGCTCAAACCCGGCATCGGCAAGGACAGCCAAGCGGTCAAAGATGTATTCGCCACGCTGCAAAGTTTGCCGCAAACCATTCCGCAAATTTGCGGCTGGGAATGCGGCATGAATATCGCCCATCGTCCCATCGCTTATGACGTCGGCTTATACTCCACCTTCGACAACGAACAAGATTTGGCGACTTACGTCGCGCACCCGGATCATCAAGCAATGGTCGGAAAATGGCGCGAAATCGCCGATTGGAATATCGCCGATTGGGCGGAGTAACCGGCTAAATGCCGGAATTCTGTTAGCACTCTATAAGGAAAATCGATGACTGCAATCGTTGAAGTAATGGCACGCGAGATACTGGATTCTCGCGGTAATCCTACCGTCGAAGCGGACGTGTTGTTGGAATCCGGCATCATAGGCCGTGCGGCTGTCCCATCCGGCGCATCGACCGGCTCTCGCGAAGCGGTGGAGCTTCGCGACGGCGATGCCCAACGCTACCTTGGCAAAGGCGTATTGCAGGCCGTTGAAAACGTGAACACCGAAATATGCGAGGCCATCATCGGTCTCGACGTATCCGAGCAAACCTTCATCGACAAAGCGCTTATCGAGCTCGACGGCACGGAAAATAAATCGCGCCTGGGCGCCAATGCGCTACTCGCCGTATCCATGGCCGTCGCTAAGGCCGCCGCAGAAGAATCCGGCTTGCCGTTGTATCGTTATCTAGGCGGCGCGGGCGGTATGCAATTGCCGGTCCCGATGATGAATGTGATCAACGGTGGCGCCCACGCCAACAATAGCCTCGACCTGCAGGAATTCATGGTCATCCCCCACGGCTTCCAGACCTTCCGCGACGCCTTGCGTTGTGGCACGGAAATTTTTCACGCGCTAAAGAAACTCATCGACAAAAAAGGCATGCCCACCACCGTTGGCGACGAAGGCGGCTTCGCGCCCAACTTGCCGAACAATGAATCGGCGCTCGAATTGATCATGCAGGCTATCGCCGCCGCGGGCTATCGCGCCGGAGAAGAAGTATCAATCGGTTTGGACTGTGCCAGTTCTGAATTTTTCAAAGAGGGGAAATACGATATCGCCTCGGAAAACCGCAAGCTCTCGGCCGGCGAACTCACCGACATGCTCGCGGGCTGGGTGGCAAAATATCCTATCATCAGCATCGAAGACGGCATGGCGGAACAAGACTGGGCGGGCTGGAAAATATTGACCGATAAACTCGGCAAAAAAGTGCAATTGGTGGGGGACGATTTGTTCGTCACCAATACCAAAATTTTGCGGGAAGGCATCGCCCAAGGTATCGCCAATTCCATCTTGATCAAGGTCAATCAGATTGGCACATTGACGGAAACCCTGGCCGCCATTGAAATGGCAAAACGCGCCGGCTACACGTCGGTGATCTCCCACCGCTCGGGCGAAACGGAAGATACCACCATAGCCGATATCGCCGTTGCCACGAATGCCGGCCAAATCAAAACCGGCTCGCTATCACGCTCCGACCGCATCGCGAAATACAACCAACTGCTGCGCATTGAAGAAGAGCTGGGTGATACCGCTAGCTATCCTGGGCGCAGTGCATTTTATCAACTGAAATAACGCCCATCACGCGATGCGCTGGCTTACCGTCGCGCTTGCCGCTCTTCTCGTACTGGTTCAGTATCCGCTTTGGATCGGTAAGGGTGGCTGGTTCCGGGTATCCGAACTGGAGGCCAGTGTCGCCCAGCAATCGGAAAAAAACGACAAGCTCAAAGCGCGCAATCAAACCCTCAGCGCCGAGGTGATCGACCTTAAAACCGGTACCGAAGCCATCGAGGAACGTGCCCGTGCCGAACTCGGCATGGTCAAGACCGATGAAATATTCGTGCAGGTGATCGAGGCTCCTAGGGCTGCTAAATAGCCTTAGATAATCACCCCTGAATTAGATCGCAAACCTCCTTGCGTCGCGCCATGGGGTGGCGTGTATTTGTCTTGGACATATAAATCTAATCACCCCTCCCTGGAGAATCACATCACTCGCATTGCTTTGTGTTTGTTATGGTTATTGGTTGATGTGACCGTGTCGTCCTTAGCCATTGCGGCGGATTCCAAACCTAAAGCGCCGACGGGGAAACAGGGGTTCTGTCGCAAACTTTGAAGCGTTGCCGAGAGCGAGTAAGCTGAGCGGCAACAAGCCACCGCTGCCGATATCAGGATCGATTTCAACGGCCGCCCAGTCGAGCGCGATCTCCTCCGCTGGGCGTCAGCGGGTAAGGGGGCTTCTCCGAAGCCGCCTCGCGCCTCTTGTGCCCGTCTGTCCCCCCGGGCGGAACGCCTAAGAAACTCAGCCTCGACAAAAGCCGAGCCCACGGCGCGGCGAGCAAGGACTACCCCCGCGACCTGAACAGCCGCAGCCCGTGGCGAGCCGGGCAATAGCTTAACCCCCGCGTCGAGCAGGCCCCCGTGCGATCCAACCTAAGGACGCGGCCGAGGCGGGGATTCAAATCACTCGGGTCGGCCGCTATTACGCGGGCGGGCCTTGAACGGAGGCTAAGGATCCGCACCGGCGCACTGCTTTGCAAAGCCCCCCTCACGCCTGCGCAGCCGTTCTAGTCAGGGGGGCTGAATAGACCGCCGGCAACCACTCGCTCCCGCTCGTTGACGGGAAAACTTTGCGACAAAACCTCTTGGCGCACTACTCATCGAGAAATAACTGCGTTTCACGGAATAACTGCAGACGATTTTTTTCCATGATGACGGTGTGAGTCCCTTCGCCAATAACGATGTAGCGTTTGCTTGCCGCATGGGTTAGCAATGGGAAAAGCGCTTGTGACATATAGGCCGGCGTGTCCTGATCCCACTCGGCGTGGACGATCAAGGTTGGCGCGGTGATGTTTGCCGGATCGTAAAGCGGCTTGCCGGCGGCCCAATAATTTTGGATGTCATAAACCACGCCGTTCGGTGCGCGCAGCAACGGTGGATTTTGTTGCATGCCCCAGGCATCGGTTTCAAACGTGGCGTTCCCCCAAGCTTCAAACCAGCCGTCGGGAATCAGATCTTTCTGTTTGTCCGCCGGCACGCCCGCAAGCCAACGTTGCTTGGCAGCTTCTTTGGTTACGGTGCGGTAAGCGGGTATCGGCCCGGGCGGCAGTTTGAGCGGTTCTTTGCGCAGCCACACCGGCGCATAGAGCACCAGCTTATTCACTTGCGCCGGATGCTGCGCCGCGTAGGAACCCATGGTCGTCGTGCCCCAGGACCAGCCCAACAAATTGAGCTTCTGAACACCGCGCCGCTTCATGATGTGTTCGACGACGGCCTGGATATCGCTCACGGCGGTTTCCGTGCGCACGATGGCTTCGTTGTCTTTAGCCGGTTGATCCATGACCGCTGGGCGTGTGGAACGGCCATAGCCGCGCAGATCGAGCAGGTAAACGTCGTAGCCACGGCTGGCGATATAATCCATCCATGAGTATCCACCCAGTTCTAAATCAAACGCGGTCTCGGAGGGATAAGTAGCGCCATGTACGTAGAGTAAAGTTTTTTCCGGCGTAAACGTTTGCATATCCGCCGGGCGTTTGTTGCGCACGTAAAGCTCAATACCGGGATCTTTCGCCGGGATGGTGTAACTCTCGACGCTGAGTTTGACGGGTTCCGAGCGAGCCATGTCAGCGATACCAAAAAGCTGGAGCGCAATGATCCAGTAACAAATCTGTTGTAGTGTTTTCATCTGCTTCCTTAGGAATTGTGGTGAAGATAATCAATGGCAAGCTGGGCCAGTGCGCGCACACCCAGGCTCAACCCCGATTCGTCGATGCGGAAATGAGGAGAATGGTTAGGCGCGGCGTGTTTAGCATCGGGCGGCGTAATGCCGACGAAGAAAAATAAACCGGGGATCACTTGCTGATATTTGGAAAAATCCTCCGACCCCGTCAGCTTCGGCGCGATGAATGTATTGCTCTCACCGGCGACACGGCTCAAGGTCGGCGCCATCTGTTCCGTGAGGCCATGATCGTTGATGGTCACGTCGTAGTCTTTTTCGATCTTGACGTGAGCACTGCCACCCGCACTTTCGGCGATCTTCTCGGCGGTGGTCTTGATGCGTTGGCGTATGTCGGCGCGCATCGCCTCGTTGAAGGTGCGCATGGTGCCAAGCAACTCGACGTGATCGGGAATAATATTGGAACGTACGCCGCCATGAATGCAACTAATTGTCACGACGGACGGCTCCATTGTAACGTCGATTTGGCGGCTGGGTATGGTCTGCAGTCCCAACACAATTTGCGCTGCCAACACCACGGGGTCAACACCCTGCCACGGAAACGCGCCATGGGTCTGCCGTCCTTGCACCTTAATACGGATCGTATCACCGCTGGCCATAGTCGGCCCAGGCCGGTAGCCGATTTTGCCGGTCGGTATGCCGGCGATGACGTGTAGCCCGAAGATGGCCGCTGGGCGCGGGTTTTCGAGGACGCCTTCTTTGATCATCAACTCCGCACCGCCTTCTTCGCCATGCGGTGGACCTTCTTCGGCGGGCTGGAAAATAAACTTAACGCTACCGGCCAGCCTATCTTTTAGTCCTACCAAAATTTCCGCGACAGCCATCAAAATCGCCGTGTGGGCGTCGTGGCCGCAGGCATGCATGACAGACACTTCTTTGCCTTCGTATTCCGCTTTAGCTTTGGACGCGAAGGGTAAGTCCACTTCTTCGCCGACCGGCAGCGCATCCATGTCGGCGCGCAGCGCAACGACCGGCCCAGGGAGCGCGCCGCGCAACAACGCCACCACACCGGTGCGCGCAATCGTAGTCTGCACCGTGAGCCCTAAACTCAGCAGATGTTCAGCAACGATCTTACCGGTGCGGCTTTCACGATTCGATAATTCGGGGTGTTGGTGAAAATCTCGACGCCAAGCGATCAGCTTCCCTTCCAGCGCGCGGGCTCGTTCGTTGATCTCGTTCTCAAGGGCATTCATAGTTATTGTCCGGTTAGTCTTTGCAGTTCCACTAGGCCAAATTGGTATTCAATGAACTTAATAATCTTACTATCCACCGCTTTCTGAAAGGCTTCGCGCGCGAGCTGCCGTTCGTCTCGAAATTGATGCCACAGGCCGAGATAAAAATAGGCTTCACATTTTTGCTCACGATCTTTTTGTGCGTCTGGCGCGCTGGCTGCAATGAGCGCGTTTTCGGGGGACATATCTCCCGCGAACAGTTTCACCAGCGGCATGGGCCAGACAAATCCCTCTTGGCGTTTCAAATAATCCCGCAATGTAGACCCGCCCTCCTCGCCTTCTTTCATCAGCGTGGCAAACAGCCACAGCATGCCGTAGGGTTCATCCTCCGGTGCAGCCAAGCTGACGCCCGACTCCAGGTCTTCTCTTGCTTCAGCAAAACGTCCTTGGTAGTAGCTAAGATGACCGCGCGAATAATACGGATAGGCTCGATCCGGCGCCAGGCTAATGGATTGATCAAAGTCTGCCCGCGCTAGCTCGTACTGTTTGAGCTTGTGATAAACGACCCCACGACTGTTGTATGCCTCCGCATCATGCGGGTCCAAATCCAAAGCCGCATTGAAGTCCCGCAACGCCTGATCGTTTGCGTCAAGATCGCTGAACAGCACGCCGCGACTGCGCAACGCCTCGCCCAAGTAAGGCTTCGGTAAAGTGAGCGAATCGATGGCCCGGGAAAGTTGATCAATCTGGATCAACATCTCACGCCGTTCGTTGTCGACACTCTGCTGCGGCTCCGCCGCGAATATAGTCGCGACGTTACTTAGCGCGGCAACGATCATCCAAACCAACCACATTTCAAATTTGCTAACCATACTTTCTCTCCATCACGTCACTTCCCAAGCGTGACATTGGGCGAGGCGATCACTGGCCCCAGGCCGCGCTTGTAAACCATCAATGTCCGCTTAAATGTAATCACAACCGTGCCGTCCTGATTAAAACCCGTGGTGCTCACCGTCACAATGCCGATGTTCGGCCGTGATTTTGATTCGCGCTTATCCAGCACATCCGATTGCGAATAGATCGTGTCGCCCTC
>JBDSJK010000425.1:0-5748 GCA_039917535.1 Burkholderiales bacterium | reverse complement strand
TGGCGATCGAGCACGGTTGCCAGCTCGCCTCCGCAGACAACGACTTTCGCCGCTTTGCCGGCGTCACGCTGGTGAATCCGCTCGCGGACGATTGATACACCGAATTCGCTCACGCCTTCAACTCCTTTTACCGGATGAAACGACGCCTCCAATCTTCGAGGAGGTTACGCAGTGTTATGGGATTCAATGCGGAAGACAGAGTGAGTGAGGCAAGCGTGCAAGTACGATCGAGCATGGGGAAGGAGAACGTACGCCGCGAGCGGGCAGATTTTCTCATCGAAGGACGCAAAAATCCTCACTGAACTCGCTCCGGCGAACATGGCCGGTAGGGTGGGCAAAAAAGCTACAGCTGTAGTGTCCCAGACCGTCTCTCAAGCCAGATTTTTACGTCCGCGAATTAGGAAAACAGGTTTATGCCAGCACACCGCGTATCCACTAGCATCCTTGAATTGAGCGGGATTTCAAAAAAGACCCGAAACGACGCAAGCTGTGCGCTAACGAGCGCGTTGGTATTCCAGGCCTTGGCGAGCCCCCGGAACGCCTTGGCGATGCCGAGAAAGCCGCCTGGGGGAGATCGCTTCGACCTGTGCGCAAGAGGGCTAACGCAAGCGGACCGGCTCGCTGTGGAAGTGGCGGCGCGCCTCTTGGCCGAGCTATGGGAAGTGGGGCAAAAGTTCCACAACGCCAAGCTGCGGGTGTTGCGTTCGATATTGATGAGTTTTGGCATGACGCCAAGCGACCGCAGCAAGGTTAGCGTTCCAAAACCCGAAGCCGTCAACCGGTTCGCCAAGTTCGCGGACAAAAACTGGCCCTAGGGCGAATAAGGAGAGCGCCATTACGAGTTATGCGCGCCAGGTCAGGGACAAGAGTTTGCTGGCACTGGCTAAGAGGATAAAAGCTCGCGCAATTCGGCCCATGGGGATGCTGCTGAGGGAGATTGTGGCGGCAAAGAATCAACACGACGTTATTGCTAGGGGAAGCGAGTCCCCTAGCAGAAAACAGGCAATTCGCGACGCCGGCCTATCCGAAGACCAAGGCAAAGACGCGCTTGGAGTCGCAAGCATCCCCCAAGAAGTATTCGAGAAACACGTTGAATCCGATAACGTGCCGAATATTGCGCTCGTGCGCGATTGATTGAGAGCAACCCTGCTCGCCCGCTTATATACAATGCCTATACATGGGGTTTTAATATCTTGGGCGAAGTGAGGTAAATCATTGGTTCAATGGTGTTTATAAGAGACGTCTAACCTCATTCATACTGATTTAGAAAAGGAATTACTTAGCAGACTGCTTGGCTTTGAATGGGCTCATACCATTAAGTTCATCAACATAGCGTTCAATGCCCTGAGACTCTCGCGCCAAATAGTCGGTAATTGCGTCGGAGAACTGCGGATGGGCGAGCCAGTGGCTGGAATAGGTCTTCACCGGCAGTAGGCCTCGGGCCAACTTATGCTCCCCTTGTACGCCACCTTCGAATATCTTTAATTTCCGCTCGATGCAATACTCAATGCCTTGGTAGTAACAGGTCTCGAAATGTAGGCCAGGTATATAACCGACACTGCCCCAGTGGCGACCAAATAGCCGGTCACCATTTTTGAAGTTAAGCGCAACCGCGACGGGTTGATCGGCAATCCATGCTTTGACCAACACAAGATGCTCAGGCATGTCTCGCCCGATGCTGAGAAAAAAGTCGAGATTCAAGTATGGCGTCGACTGATGTTCACGATAGGTGGCGCGATAACAGCGACCGAAAAACAGCCAATCGGCCTCACTGATGTCATTGCCTTCCAACCATTCAAAGCACACACCGTGATCATGTAGCTTGCGTCGCTCCTGTTTGATTTTCTTACGCTTGTCGTGACTCATCTCGGCAAGGAACCCGCCAAAATTTTCATAGTCTTGATTGTGCCAATGGAATTGCACACTGTCCCGCGACAGGAACGTTGCGGATTTCAGTTGAGCTGCTTGATCCTCGGGCAGAAAAAGCACGTGCAATGACGATGCGCCCGAGTCTTGCGCGAGACGCAATGCTTCTACGCAGAGCCTATGTTGCAAGGCGGGTTCGTTGGTTAGCAGCCGCATTCCCGTCACGGGCGTGAATGGCACCGCGGACACTAGCTTGGGGTAATACCGTAAGCCATGTCGGTGGTAGGCATCGGCCCATGCCCAATCGAAAATGTATTCGCCGTAGGAATGAGTTTTCAAGTAAAGGGGCATGGCCGCCACCAATTCGCCATCGCGGTGCAGTGTTAAGTGCTTCGGCGCCCACCCGGTTTCTATACTCACACAGCCGGAGCGCTCCAAATTGCGCAAAAACTCGTAGCGCAAAAAGGGGTTGTCGCCCGCCAGACGATTCCACTGCTGCGCATCAACTTCCGCTAAGTTATTTAGAACTTGTAATTGTTCGCTGCTCAAATGAGGGTTGGTCCGGTTGGAAAAATCGCCGTTGTAGTGGCGTGATGCTATGATTTGGCTACTTCAATTTGGTGCAGTTTCATGCTTATCGCTCTTGCACAAATCAATTGTACCGTAGGCGACCTGGAAGGAAACGCCGTGCGGATACTCAGCGCGGCTAATACGGCTCGTGAACGTGGCGCGGCGCTGGTGGTGACGCCCGAATTAGCACTAGCGGGCTATCCACCGGAAGACCTGCTGCTGCGCAGCGGCTTCATACGTGCCTGCGAGCAAGAGTTGGCGCGGCTTGCCGAACAAATTTCTGGCATCACGGCGATTATCGGTCATCCCCTAGCGGTCAAGGGCAAGGTTTACAACGCTGCATCCGTCGTCCAGGCCGGAAAAATTGTTGCGACCTATCGTAAGGAATTACTCCCTAACAATAGCGTGTTTGATGAGGAACGTTATTTCGAGCCAGGCCATGAGGCGCTTGTTATCGAAATCGCAGACGTTAAGGTTGGCGTCTTGATTTGTGAGGACGTATGGGGTGCCGGGCCCGCCGCCCGCGCGAAGCAAGTGGGGGCAGAGTTTTTAGTTGTTCTGAATGCCTCGCCGTTTCATATACACAAACAGACTACTCGCTACGAAGTGGTGCAGGAGCGAATCAGAGAAATCGACATTCCAGTCGCTTACGTTAACTCGGTCGGTGGCCAAGACGAATTGGTGTTCGACGGCGCTTCGTTTGCGATCAACCGAGCGGGCGAAGTGGTTGTCCAGGCACCCGCATTCGATGAGTTGCCGATATTCGTCAAATTTGAACACAGCGATGTTGTAAATGGTGAATGCGCCATGTCGTTGTCGTTGGAAGCTAGCGTGTATCGTGGCCTGTGTTTGGGTGTGAAAGACTACATCCAAAAGAATGGTTTTCCCGGCGTATTGCTTGGCCTTTCCGGCGGTGTGGACTCGGCGCTGACGCTGTGTATTGCCGTCGATGCGCTGGGTGCAGACAAAGTCCATGCGGTGATGATGCCATCGCAATACACGGCCGATATCAGCATCGTCGATGCGCAAACCCTAGCCAATGCGCTGAAGGTGAAATACAGTGTCATTCCGATCCGTCCGTTGTTTGATCAGTTTGTTTCGACCCTGGCGGCGGAATTCAAAGGACGGCAACCTGATACCACGGAGGAAAATCTGCAAGCTCGCATACGCGGAACTTTACTTATGGCGCTGTCGAATAAATTTGGTTCTATCGTGCTAACCACGGGGAACAAGAGCGAGATGGCCGTCGGCTATTCCACGCTTTATGGCGATATGGCCGGTGGCTTTGCCGTGATTAAGGACATCAGCAAGACCTTAGTCTACAAACTCTGCGCCCATCGCAACAGCGTCAGCGCGGCGATTCCCGAGCGTGTGCTCGTTCGCCCACCCAGCGCGGAATTGCGGCCCGATCAGACCGATCAAGATAGTCTGCCACCCTACGACGTGCTTGATGGGATAATGGAGGCTTACATGGAGCGTAACGCCAGCCCACAAGACATCATCGTCAGCGGCTATCGGCGTGAAGATGTAGAGCGCGTGGTGCGGCTCATCAAACGCAATGAATATAAGCGTCGTCAGGCGCCGATAGGCGTTCGTATTACCGAGCGGGGATTTGGCAAGGATTGGCGTTATCCGATAGTATCTAAGTATCAGGACATTTGAAGCAGGAAAAATACATGAAAAAAATTGAAGCGGTGATCAAGCCATTCAAGCTTGACGAGGTCCGTGAGGCCTTGTCCGAGATCGGCGTATCGGGTTTGACCGTCACGGAGGTGAAGGGCTTCGGTCGCCAAAAAGGTCATACGGAACTTTATCGCGGCGCTGAGTATGTGGTCGATTTCCTCCCTAAAGTGAAAATTGAAGTCGTCATTGCGTCCGACCTGGAAGAAAAAGCCGTCGAGGCGATCGTCAAGGCGGCACGCACCGGCAAGATCGGCGACGGAAAAATATTCATCACCGACGTCGGGCATGTGGTTCGCATCCGCACCGGTGAAATCAACGAAGAAGCCATATAGCCCTAAGCGTTTAGTCAAGCCGTGACGAATAATCTGCAATCGCTGCTGCCATTCTCCATGCCGGAATCGTTCGTGCCGCGCGTTAATGCAAATAGTGAAACAACCGGTACGCCGCTTTGGTTTGCATTCTTGGAAAATAGACTCCTGGTTTTCGAAAGCGGTAATGCGCTGGAAGTGCCTCAGATGCATTCCCTCGCTGAGTTGGCCATCGCGCCACAGCAGCAGCATTATTTAGGCCAGTTGCTCGACCAGCCCTGTTATTGCGTCGCTCTATCGGGTCAGACCATCCTGCCAGAAGGCGCATCCCTATTGGGTCTGCGCGAGGTGTACGGGCGCATGGCCGATGATTATTTCGCCTTAGCCGGGCGCGCCGTGCAGATATTGGCGTGGGATCGCTCTCACCAATATTGCGGTGCTTGCGCGACGCCGACCGTGCTCAAGCCTAACGAACGAGCGCGCGAATGTCCGCAATGCAAGCTGGTGAGTTATCCGCGCCTCGCACCCGCCGTGATGGTGCTGCTGCGCCGCGACGATCAAATTTTGCTCGCGCGTTCGCCCCATTTTCCGCCAGGAATGTATAGCGCCCTTGCGGGTTTCGTTGATCCCGGCGAAAGTCTGGAGCAGACGATCGTTCGCGAAGTGCAAGAGGAAGTCGGCTTGCGGGTGACCAACGTCCGTTATTTCGCCAGCCAGCCGTGGCCTTTTCCGCATTCGTTGATGATTGCCTTCACCGCTGATTATTTGGATGGCGTGGTCACGCCCGATCCGGGTGAAATCGAGGATGCGCAGTGGTTTGACCTTAACAATTTACCTCGCCTGCCGAGCAAAATTAGCATTTCTAGGCGTCTGATCGATTCCGTGATCGCTACTATGCGCGCCGAATTGGCCAGCTAAACGCATCATTTTACTTGAGATTGTGAGACTTTCTGCCAAGCTGTAAAAACCAACAATAACATTAAGATATCGCCAATATGATTTGTCGAGGACGTTAATGACTGCCGTTCCCATCAGTTCCCTTGCCCCAGCCGCGCCACCCTATGTCAAAAATAAGAAATTGCTCACTTGGGTGGATAACGTAGTCGCGTTGTGTAAGCCTGATCAGGTTTACTGGTGCGATGGTTCCCAAGCCGAATATGATCGACTTTGCCAAGAATTAATCGACACCGGGACGTTTATTCGTCTTGATCCCGAAAAACGGCCTAATAGTTACCTATGTCGTTCCGATCCCTCTGACGTTGCCCGGGTTGAAGATCGCACCTTCATTTGCAGCCACGACAAAGAAGACGCCGGCCCGAAC
>JBDSJK010000424.1:0-4649 GCA_039917535.1 Burkholderiales bacterium | reverse complement strand
GCGGCAGCGCATAGCGATCTAACAGCGGTGACCAAAGAAACTTCCAGTTGTAGGGTATTTGCACCAAAGCAAAAAACCCGATCGCTTTCAGATCGACCTGTTCGGAGCGTAACCAGGCCGGCAACAGTTGAATCAGTAAATACAGGGGAAGGCCGGAACTAAAGCCGGTAAAAATGCAGATCAACATGCGCCGCGTAAACAGCGCGTGCCAGACGGATGTTTTGGCGATGTCGGCGGGCAAGGGGTTGTCGGTTCGCCCTAAACGGACTGCAAGCGATAGACAGCCATGGCGCCGAGAAAATTCGCGCGCCGATACACAGGTTTGCCCCGAGTAAGCACCATGCGCTCGGTGATTTTCACATCCAAGCGCGCGCAGAACGCTTCAAAATCCTTCAGTGTGCAGAGGTGAATATTCGGCGTATCGTACCACTGATAGGGCAAGTCTTCGGAGACCGGCATGCGGCCACGCAGAATATCTAAACGATGTTGCCAGTAGCCGAAATTCGGGAACGTGACGATGCCCTCTTTGCCCACGCGCAGCATTTCACGCACGATCAATTCCGTGCGGTGCACGGCCTGCAGCGTTTGCGACAGGATGACATAGTCGAAGGATTCGGATTCAAATACACTCAGGCCGCTTTCCAAGTCCATTTGTATGACATTGACGCCGTTGCGGACGCTGCTGAGCAAATTGTCGTCGTCAATCTCGACTCCGTAACCATTTACGCTGCGCTTGTTTTGCAAATACTGGAGCAAGGTGCCATTGCCGCAACCCAGGTCCAACACGCGCGAGCCTGTGTGTATCCAGCTTGCGATGGTGTCGAAATCCGCGCGGACGATCATAGGATTTTCAATTCTTCTGCCACTCGCTCAAAATAGGAACGCACTAAACCATGGTAACGTGGATCGTCCAACAAAAATGCATCGTGCCCATGGGGTGCGTCGATTTCGGCGTAGCTAACGTCGAGGTGATTATCAAGCGCGGCTTTGACGATTTCGCGCGATCGGCCAGGCGAAAATCGCCAGTCGGACGTGAACGAAACAACCAAAAATTTCGCTCGTGCCTGTGCCAACGCCTTCGCTAGATTGCCGTCGTAATCCTGGGCAGGGTCAAAATAATCGAGCGCGCGGGTAATTAACAAATAAGTATTTGCGTCAAAATATTCGGCGAATTTGTCACCCTGATAGCGCAGATAGGATTCCACCTCAAACTCAACGTCGAAGTGATAGCCGATGTTATCGCCGCGCAGCGCGCGGCCAAATTTTTCCATCATCGCATCGTCGGACAAATAGGTGATATGGCCGATCATGCGAGCCAGCCGCAGCCCACGTTTCGGTATCACATTGTGCTGGTAATAATCGCCGCCGTGAAAGTCCGGGTCTGTTGTGATGGCGCGTCGCGCGACTTCATTGAAGGCAATGTTCTGCGCCGACAGTTGAGGCGCCGCGGCCACCACAATCGCATTGGCAATCCGCTCTGGAACGCTAATAGCCCATTGCAACGCCTGCATCGCGCCCAAGCTACCGCCCATGACGGCGGCGAAACGGTGTATGCCGAGGCGATCAGCGAGGCGCGTTTGCGCGGTGACCCAATCGTCCACGGTCATAATGGGGAAGTCGGAGCCGTAGGGCTTACCCGTCGCGGGGTTGATGGACGACGGCCCGGTAGTGCCGAAACATCCGCCTAGATTGTTCACACCGATCACAAAAAAGCGCTGGGTGTCGAGGGGTTTGCCGGGGCCGATCATATTGTCCCACCAGCCTAAACTGTTGTCCGCGTCGTAACCGGCGACGTGGTGCGAGGCGTTCAGCGCGTGACAAACCAACACGGCGTTGGATTTTTCTGCGTTTAGGCTGCCGTAGGTTTCGTATACAAGATCGTAGCCAGCGATACTCCCGCCGGATCGCGTGAGCAACGGCGCGGCGAAGTGCATGCTTTGTGGCTCGACGATACCAACGGAATTTTGGCCGTAGAGCGGCGCTGTGATTTGATTCATTGCTTAAGAGTTAGGCGTTCAGTTGCTCAATGAGCTGGGTTATGCGATTGCTTTCTTCGCTAAGCAGTATTTTGCGCGTGATCGCCGCAAGCTCGGGTATGCTGGTTTTCAACACCCGCTGTTTGACGCCCGGCAGGTGCGATGGATGCATCGAAAACTGTCGCAGGCCCAGGCCAAGCAAGAGCCGCGTCAACGTTGCATCTCCCGCCATTTCACCGCATACCGCAACGGGCACCCCGGCGCGATTCGCGCGTTTGATGGTGCGGGCAACCAGTTGGATGACCGCAGGATGCAGCGGATTATACAGGTGGGCAACGCTATCGTCCGCGCGGTCAATTGCGAGTGTATATTGGATCAAATCGTTGGTGCCGAGGGAGAGGAAATCAAGCCGCTTGGTGAATGCAGAAATCGCCAGCGCTGCCGCAGGTATCTCGATCATGCCACCTATGAGTACCCTCTCAGCAAAGGCGATTTTTGCTTCGCGCAGTTGCTCTTGCGCGCGCTTGACCATGTCCAGCGCTTGCGCGATTTCAACACCGGATGACAGCATGGGAATCAATATCTGCACATTGCCGAATTGCGATGCGCGCAGCAGCGCGCGCAGTTGCGTCAAGAACAGCTGCGGCTCTGCTAAACAGTAGCGAATAGCGCGTAGACCCAGCGCTGGGTTGGTTCCCATGGGTTGTTCGCCATTAAGATTTTTATCAGCGCCGACATCAAGGGTTCGGATCGTAACCGCTCGTCCTTCCATGGCCACAGCGACCTTGCGATAGGCTTCAAATTGCTCGTCTTCGCTGGGCAATTCATCGCGGCCCAAGAACAGAAACTCGCTGCGAAATAGGCCGACTCCCGTTGCGCCGCATTGCCGCACTGCGGTCATGTCTTCGGGCAATTCGATATTCGCGTGCAACTCGATATGAGTGCCATCCAAAGTGATCGCCGGCGTCGCGCGCAGCCGTTGCAATTTCTGCCGTTCTAGTTCCCACTGGTGCTGCTTCAGCTTGTATTCGTCGATAATCGGCTCGTCGGGATTGACCAGCACGACTCCCTGAGTGCCGTCGATAATCAGTAGCTCGTTTTCGCGAATTAATTTCCAGCCGTGATGCAAAGCCACAATGGAGGGAATGTTGAGACTGCGTGCAAGAATCGCCGTATGTGACGTGGTACCGCCCAAATCGGTAATGAACGCGGCAAAGGTGTGCTGCTTGAACAACATTACATCCGCTGGGCTTAGATCTCGTGCCACCAGGATACGAAGCTCATCACTGCCCGGCGTCGCCCTCAGCGGCCCAGGGTGGCCAAGCAATACCTTAAGCACGCGCTCGACGACTTGCATCACGTCGGCGCGCCGCTCGCGCAGATAGGCATCCTCAATCGCTTCGAATTCTTCGAGCAGCGTGTCGGCTTGCTGCTTCAAAGCCCATTCTGCGTTGCACTGTTGTTGTGTGATTAACGTGCGCGGTTCGGCGGACAGTGTTTCATCGTTCAAAATCATCAAATGAAGATTCAGAAACGCGTCGAATTCTGCCGGCGCGCCCACGGGGACACTGCTCTGCAGCGCTTCTAGTTCTTTGCGTACCGCTTCAATCGCGGCATCAAAACGTGCGATTTCATTGGCCAAATCCGCGACGGCAATGGCATAGTGGCCCACTTCGTCGATACCGTGGGCGAGCAGATGAGCACGACCAATGGCAATGCCCGAAGAAATGCCGATGCCGTGGATGGCAAAGCTCATCGTGCAGCGCTCAACATGGAGAATCTGGGCATCATTCGCGTTCGCCAAATTTGTCGGTGATCAACTGAGATAGTGCCTGCATAGCTGCTTCTTCATCATTGCCATGGGTCTCGATCTCAACTTTAGCGCCCTTGGCTGCCGCCAACATCATCACGCCCATGATGCTTTTCGCATTCACTCGCCGGCCGTTGCGCGTCAGCCACACTTCGCTTTTGAACTGGCCCGCCAACTGAGTCAGCTTTGCCGATGCGCGCGCGTGGAGCCCGAGCTTATTGATAATCTCAATCTGGTTTTTCTGCATCGTTCCGTTCCATTCGCATCACGCCGCCCATGCCGCCGGCAAAGGCTTTTTCGGTTAGTTCTTCTAGTGGCAAATATCGGTAGTTGATCGCCCTGAGCAACATCGGCAGATTCAATCCGCTGATCACGTTGACTTTGCCTGGTTCCGCCAAGCGCGTCGCGGTGTTGCATGGGGTTGCGCCACAAATATCGCTGCACACCAACACACCGTCTCCTTCGTTCACTTCCGCGATCAAAATCCTCGCGCGCTCCAGCAACGCTTCCGTGTCCTCGTTGCTTTCCACGTCTAGCCATTTAAGCCGCGCCGGTTCTACGCCCAATACATGGTGCGCCGCCGCGTAGAATCCGCTGGCGACGGGTTTATGGGCCACAATTACTAAACCAATCATAGAAAGTTCATATTTATCGAGGGCTTATTCTAGCAGGGCGGCCGTAACAGCGGTTCGACACCATGGGTTGGGAGTACAGACTCCACTTTGACGGACGATTTGCCGGGGCTGGTCATTTGAGTTAAAATTTATAAAATAAGAAAACGGGAAGGGTTTGCGCCTTTCCCGTTTTTTTGCGTACTGATTTTCGCCTTAATGTCCATTCTCGTTGGGCTTAAGGCGCCGCGT
>JBDSJK010000423.1:0-5042 GCA_039917535.1 Burkholderiales bacterium | reverse complement strand
CTCTCGTTATTGGGATTCCCCAAGCGCGTGTTCTGCTTTCGTAAACCTGAGCACATTATGCAAATCCTTACCCATAAGAGCATAGGCGGCATCAAGTTTCTGCCGATGATGCCCAGGGTAAAGTGGTTAATGCGTGGCGGTGCCTACGTGCTTCAGGGTGGAGAAGATTGGTCCATGCGCAGGCGCATTGTACAGCCTGCATTTTCAGTGGAAGCCGCAGCCCATCAATTGGGGCCGATTGTCGACATTGTCGAAAGCCGTATTGCCAATTGGCCAACGCGTGCGGATTCCGCGCAGACTATTGACATCTACCGCGAGATGCGTGAGTTGATCGTCGATTTGTCCTTCAAGATTTTTTTCTCTAGCGATATGGGTGATCGCGTGTCTGAGATTGCGGAGCGCACACTTTACCTGGAAAAATGCTTCGTCAAAGTGAGCCCGCTGTGGTTGCCGCTCCCTGGGAACGCAGAATTTAAACGTGAGACTGAGTTGTTGCGCGATACCATGGCTGCGATCATCGAAGAACGTAAGCGCGCCAAGGGATCACAGCGCGACCTGATCACCCTACTCTTGGAAGGTGACAAGAATGGTGGCGGACTAAGCGATGACGATATCATCGACGAACTGATGTCGATTTACTTCGGCATCAGTGTAATCGCTATCACGCTCACCTGGGGCCTCTCCTTGATCGCGACGCAACCCGAGGTCAAGGCAAAACTCAGAGCCGAAGCACAGGCTTTCCTTAGCGGTGGCAGAGAAACCCGTGTCCGGCGGGGTTTGGGACTGAGCTACACGACCATGGTGTTCAACGAAATCACGCGGCTTTATCCACCGTCCTGGGGATTTCCACGTCACGCCTTGGAACAGGTCGTGATAGACGGCCAGAATATCCCTGCGGATTCCATCGTTATTCCGATGATCTACCACGTCCAGCGGGATGCAAAAATTTGGCCGAACCCACTACACTTCGATCCCGAGCGATTCGCGCCGGAACGCGCTAATGGTATCCATCTCTTTGCGCATTTCCCCTTCGGTGGCGGCCAACGAAAATGCACCGGCGCCAACATCGCGCCCACGATTGCTCAGCTAGTTTTGCTCACCATTCTTGCGCGCTACGATCTAGAATCCGCTCCTCGCTTTCCCGGCGACCCAGTCGCGGAATTCGGCTTTGAAATTTGCCCAAAAGACAAAGTGATGATGCGTCTTCACCAACTTTCTAGCTAAGACGAAATAAGCCAGATTAGGGCTGAAACACTCTGAATGCCTAAGCTGCAATCAGGATGCGGCTCTCAGGCCATCATGCTCTGCGAGCCGCGCTAGTATTGGCTCAGGGCGATTCAACCAACCGAGATCTCCCCGCCTACACCGACTTATCGCGCCGTTCCTGCTGCAACTCCCGCAGCCGAATGATGAGCTTGGCGATGCTGCTCATGTTGGGATTGATGGCGAGCGCGCGGTTAAAATATTCGATCGCCTGTTCCGGCAAATTAAATGCTAAGTGAATGTGGCCGTAGCCCGACAGCGCGCCGAAATGATAAGGGTTGCGCTTCATCACTTCGTCGCAATCCTCAAGGGATTTGTCGTATTGCTCGGTCATGAAATAAAGCGTCGCGCGCTTGTTCCAGCCTTCGGCAAAATCCGGTTTGAGTTTGATAATTTCGGTAAATGTCGAAATGGCACGGATCAAGCTGCCTTCGTTCATCTCGCGTATGCCGCGCTCATAAAGCCGATCCACGGCGGGATCGCCGGAACGCGCCCAGATGCGCCAAATCGATTGTTCAGCCACTGCGCGCAAACCTTCGTCTTCGTCGCGCAACAAATTCAGCAAAGCGATCACATCGGGCATGGTGCCGACCGCACCTAGCCGCTCCGCCGCAGTGACGCGTGATTCGATTTGCCCGCGTTCGATCGCCACCAGCGCGGCTTCGCGGGAAAGTTCGGCTTCCCCATAACTCAGCGTCGCGCCGAATAGCCATCCGGCCAGTAGCATGTGCATCATCAATCGAAAAATTTTCATCGCGCCAACTCCTTGGTTTGCTGAGATATCCGATGAGCCCGCCGCTGGGCCGCGGAGTTCGCCGTTGGGCCGGCTTCAAGAAACGATAATTTACCCCGAGCGCCGCTCGCTTGGTAGTCCTCAATTAGTCGCGGCCTAATGCTCGCTGCGTCGAGGGCAAGATGCTCCGTCAAGAAATAAAATATCAAATCATAAAGCCGCTCTAGGGCGATCTCGTGGGTCTTGCCGGTTTTCGCGAACATGAAATCGGAAAAAGCCAGAAATCGCGCGAATGGCGCGTTGCCGAGCAGCACGCTTACACTCCGAGCGAAGCGCCCGGAATTCGCAACTAATTCCCAATAGCGAGCGAAGCGCGATAGCCGCTGCATGGTCGCAAAGTCAACGCGATCCGTGGCGAGAATATTGTAGGGCGCGCTCGGGTTGTAGCGCATGCGAAATGCCTCGGTGTGGCGGGCGATCGGCGTACCGCGCAGCCGTTTCAAAATGCCGACTTGAATATCGTGCGGCTGAAGCGAGACCAGCCGATCAAAGCCTGCGCCGAAACTTGTCATATCTTCACCCGGCAAACCGACGATGAGATCCACGTGCAGATGGGCGTTGGAATGCTGGCGTAACCAAGCAATGTTGGCGGCGGATTTTTCATTGTCTTGGCGGCGGCTGATCAGCGTTTGTACATCGGGATTCCAAGTCTGGATGCCGATTTCAAACTGCAAGCGCTCGGTCGGAAAGCGCTGAATCACGGTTTTCAGCGCGTCCGGCAAATGATCGGGAATGACCTCAAAATGCACAAAGAGTTTTTCGTCCAAACGCGCGAGAAAAAATTCCAGAATCTTGATGCTGGTCGCGATCTTGAGATTGAAAGTGCGATCAACAAAACGAAAATGTCGCGCGCCGCGTCGATACAGCGTATCGAGTTCGTTAAGCACCGTGTCGGCGTCAAACGGCCAAGCGGTTTTATCCAGCGCCGACAAACAAAATTCGCACTTGAACGGACAGCCGCGCGAGGCTTCAACATAGATGAAACGTTTGGCGACATCTTCGTCGCTGTAAAGCGTATAGGGCAGCTTGATCTGGTCCAGCGGTGACTGCTCGCCGGCGATGATTTTTTCTCGTCCGCGACGACCCGCAACAAGATCACCGCACAGCTGTGCAAAACTAATGTCACCCCAGCCGGTGACGACATAATCGGCATCAGAGACGATCGGTTGCCGATCGGTTTCGTAGCTGACTTCTGGCCCACCTAGCACGACGATAACCTCGGGCGCCACTTGCTTGAGCAACGCGATGACCTTTGTCATCTCCTCGATATTCCAGATGTAAACGCCTAAGCCGACGATACAGGGCGCGCGCTTCAAAATCGCTTCCACCATGTCGATGGGCCGCACACCGAGCACGAATTCGACAATTTCGGTGTCGTCAAACAGCGCGCCCATGTTGGCTTTGAGATAGCGTAGGCCCACGGACGCATGGACATACCTTGCGTTGATGGTGGCTAGGACGATGTCAGTCACGATTCAATCTCAACTCGTGCGCCGGACAACCAATCCCTTCAAGTAATCCCCTTCAGGAAAATGGATCGACACGGGATGATCGGACGCCGCGCTCAAACGCCCGATGATCTGCGCTTCGACATTGGCATCGGCTGCCGCGCCCGCAACGATTTTTTGAAACAATTCGACACCGATGCCGCCGGAACAAGAAAACGTGACCAGCAATCCACCCGGTGCGAGCAACTTGAACGCATACAGATTGATGTCTTTGTAAGCACGGGATGCTTTCTCGGCATGTGCGGCGGTCGGCGCGAACTTGGATGGGTCGAGCACGATCATGTCGAAGGGCTGATTGCGATCGCGCAATGTGCGCAACTCTTTGAATATGTCCGCCTCCATCCAAGTGCATGACTCCGCTGCAATGCCATTGGCCTCGGCGTTGCGCTTGCCCAAGGCCAACGCATCTGCCGAGCTGTCGATGGATAGCGCCGACGCCGCGCCACCCTTCAGCGCCGCGAGCGTGAAACCACCGGTGTAGCAAAACGCGTTCAACACGCGCCGGCCGCGCGCCTGCTCCGCGACGTACTGCCGATTGTCGCTCTGATCGAGATAGAAGCCGGTCTTTTGTCCGTGTTCGACATCGACGTAATATTGGATACCGTTTTCTACGATCTCGATTGACGCACCAGGCGCATCGCCAAGAAGCGCGCCAGTATTGGGTTTTAGCCCTTCCAGCTCGCGCACGTCGGCGTCGGAACGCTCGAAAATGCGCGCGCAACCGGTGAGCCGCGTGAGGATCGCGACGATAGCTTCGCGCCAACGCTCGATGCCCGCCGATAAAAATTGCACCACCAGCGTGTCGGCGTAACGATCCACAATCAACCCCGGCAAGCCGTCGGACTCCGCGTGAATCAAGCGCGCGGCGTTGGTTTTGCCGTTCGCAAAAATATTGTCCCGCCAGCGTATCGCCGCCGCGAGGCGTGCCTCGACAAAGTTCGCGTCGATAATGTCCGCTTCGTGAAAGCTCCACGCCCGCGCCACGATTTGCGATTTCGGGCTGTAGGCCGCGTAGGCCAAAAACGCGCCATCGCTCGATTGCACGGCGATGGTATCGCCCGCTTGCGGTTCGCCGACGGCCTTCTCGACCGCGCCGGAAAACACCCAGGGATGGCGCCGCTTCATGGATTTTTCGCGACCGGGTTTGAGTATGAGTTTGTTCAAAATGAGCTTTGCGGGTGATGGGGGAATACTGCAACATACGATTGTACTTTACTCGCGGCACAACTTCAGAAATCATAGACAACCATGGACAACCTCAAGCAAGCCATCACCCACCTGGAAAAAGGCGAATGGACCCTGGCCCACGAAATCGTGCAAACCGATCATACCGCCCTCGGCGCGTGGCTGCACGGCATCGTGCACATTCAAGAAGGCGATTTGGACAACGCGCGTTATTGGTATCGAAGGGCGAAGCGGGAATTTGTCGAGACTGTATGTATTTCCGACGAGTTGACGGAGGCGAAGGTATCGTTGGA
>JBDSJK010000422.1:0-5960 GCA_039917535.1 Burkholderiales bacterium | reverse complement strand
AATGCGAGCCAACTATGAGCAGCTTCGCGAGGCCATTCTTGCAGTTGGATCTATTACTGCCGATGAGTTTGAGGAAGACCTGACTCGCCTGGCGCAGGCGGATTTCATTGCGCCCTCCCCGGTAATGTGGAGCGTAGCGGCGCGCCGGCGCGTCGCAGAACCCATTTAGGGCTTTAGGACCTGTCACGACTCGAATGGCTGTTCTTGGGAGCAATCTTTAACGCTGTTCGCTAGGTCCGTTTAGTGTCGAAACCAAGCGGTGGTGAATTAAAAACAATGCATGGGATGGTGATCACGATAGCGATAGGTTTGAGCCGAATGATGATCCAATTGCCCGAAACCCATCCCCACCCCAATAGGGGTAGGGAACGGCGCTCGCCATCCCCTCCCTCCGAACCCGGTGTGCGATTTTCTCGCGACGGGCTCTCCAGTTAGTTGTTTCCCATCGGGATTGGCGCGCGAATTGATGGGCTTCAGACATCGTGAACAGCCCAAGATCAGCGCAGCATGTATTTGCGATCGTTTGTGATCGTTAAGGCATCGTCCCTGACCCCGTCGGTGTTGGTGTTTGCGCATCAGAGCCCGCAATCGTCGGCGGACAAAGCCGTCAAGTGCCGAGAAACGTAAACCGATGCGCCTGCTTGAAATAACCGAACCCGCCTTTCAGTACCGGCTTGAGCGACCCAATCACGCACGCAATGGAGTCACCTCGAGTCCGCGACGTCCGGGCACGGATCTTATCCCGTAACGCCATGAGGCTCTTCTTGCGTAACCCCCGCTGACCCGCTTCAAACCGGTAACCAAGAAACTCGAACCCTTGCCCCATCACCCGGCAATCCCCAACCTGGGTTTTGTCAGGATGGAACGTCAGGCCATCGGCATTCACCCAAGCACGCCTTCGCTATCAACCTTCCTGCCCCCCTTCCCTAATGCGCCTTTTGCTCTGACGCATTTCTCCACGGCTATCTCGCTTCTCCGTGCTCGGTACTATTAGGACTCCGACTCCCGCCGGCGTTCACTTCACCGGCAGGTCTCCCCGCTTACTACGGGCCACTTTCCCATCGTTCCGTCCTCAATCACGTTCTACGCCACCGCATCGCTTTATCCGCCGCTACAGCGTGCTGCGTTGATTCCAGGCTTCACCACGAGGACGCGGGCTCGCCGCCATACGCCGCCGAAACAGCTTCGTCATCCTACGGCCGACAGTTCGCTTCTGGTTACTCCCCGCCCCGCCTCACGACGACGCAGTTACCTTCCGCTACGGAACTGTGGCCAACTCCGACCGGGACTTCCACCCTGCAAATGGCACGCCCTCACGGGCGTACGTCCTCCCCTTGAAGGGGAGGAGATCAGTCGTCGCTTACGTCAATCCTAACTTCGATGCGACATCTGTTTTCTGCCAGCACGGCAACGCTTCGACTCTGCTCATCCACGCGCGCAGATTGGGATGTTCCTGCAACGGTAATTTTTGATACTTGTGCAAATGCATGGGCGCCGCGAGCGAGATGTCGGCGATGGTGACGGACTGACCGCATACCCACGGTTGCTTCGCCAGGCGCGCATCCAAAATCGCGGCGTAATTGTGGAAAACGGGATCTTGCTTGTCGGTGATGGACTTGTCCGGCTCGGCTTTCAGCAGCGGCTTGACGACGTTTTCGACCAGATAAACGTAGCAGGCCGGAAACCAGTGGGCCGCTTCCCACAACTGCCAGCGATGAATATCGGCGCGGGTCTTGAGGTCGGTCGGATACACGGCAGTGTTGCCCTTTTTATCGGCGGCGTATTGCAAAATCGCGTTGGATTCCCACAGGATAAAATCACCATCCGCCAGCGTGGGCAACGTCGCGTTCGGATTGACTGCAAGATATTCCGGCGCTTTTTGTCCGCCGGTAAAATAATCCACGTGGACGGTTTCAAACTCCGTTCCGATTAAATCGAACCCGGCAAGGACCTTGCGGCAATTGACGGTGATGGGATCGTAATAAAGCTTCATGGTGGCTCCTCCTAAGAATGTTTGTATGGTCGTTAGGCGTTTGTCGTTGCTGTACACTTTGTCGCCCTAGTTGAACTCTATCATGAATTTTCCAGCCCAGCCACGACGCGGCTCAGGTATGATATTTGTATGGCGAGCAGCAAAAATATGCCGCTCGCCAGGTTGCAAAACCCGCCATGATTTGAAGATAAATGAGGTCATCATGAACGACGCAAACTCCTCTGTGCGCACCAAACTCAACTACAGCGTGGACAACGGCGCGCCGCCGGATTATTACTTTTACGAGCCGGAGCCGGGTGTCAAACCCAATCCGCCGGGCACCGATACGCAGGAGGTCACGGTTCACAACGCCTGGCCCAAGGTCAACGAATTTTCACTCGACCGCGAAGGCTTTGCACTCAAGCCTTTTGCCACGCCCTTCGATCAATACGACGACGATGCCGCCGTACGCTCAGCCTTCTACGCCGATGTGGTGGCGTTTGTGAAAGCCAACACCGGCGCGCAACGTGTGGAGGTGTTTGACCACACTATCCGCAAGCGGGATCCCGGTCAGCAGACCACGGTACAGCGCCCCGCCGTGATGCTGGTGCACAGCGACTATACGATTAAGTCCGGCCCGCAGCGGGTACGCGATTTACTCCCCGACGAAGCAGACGAAATACTCAAGCGTCGCGTCGCTTTTTACAACGTGTGGAAACCGCTGTTTAATCGCGTCGAAGAATTACCGCTGGGCGTGTGCGATTCTCAATCGGTCGCAGCGGACGATTGGATCATCATGGAACTCAAGTATCGCGAACGCACCGGCGAAATTTACGTCACGCGTCATTCGCCCGCCCACAAGTGGTACTACTTTCCCTACATGGAAACCGATCAGGCGTTAATGCTCAAAACCTACGATTCGGAAACCGACCGCGCGCGCTTCATGCCCCACAGCGCGTTTGAAGACCCCAACACGCCGCCGGGTGCGCTGTCGCGGCAAAGCATTGAAGTGCGAACGATGGCTTTTTTTTAAGCGCATCGCCACGAGTCAATCAGGACAAGGCTGTCAGGCATGGCCCTTCCACGAGGCAAGCTGGATGCGGCTCGTGGCGTGATGGTCTATTAATAAATAACCCTTACTCATTCTCGTGGCAACGAAAATACCAAGACCCCGTCGTTACCGCGAAGGGTCGAACAGGAATTTCGGCTTGGACACAAGCCGTCTGCGAAACGGTTCAGGCTTACAAGCCCGAACGCCTCCTGCAAGGAGGAATCCAGTTTTTTATAAAAGTACACTTGGGTCCTCGCCTTCGCGGGGACGACGACTAATTGGCACAAACACTCGCGATCGTTAATTGCAAATCCATGAACGCAAGTAACACACCACTCTGGCGACCGTCTCCAGATCGCATTGCACAAACCGAAATCACACGCTATCAAGCGTGGCTCAAAAGCCATCGTGGCCTGGAATTCTCCGACTACGAGTCCCTATGGCAATGGTCCGTAGACAATATCGAAGATTTCTGGGAATCGCTGTGGCAGTTCTTCCGGATCAAAGCCCACAGCCCGTACACGCGCGTGTTAGACAAGCGCATCATGCCCGGCGCGAAGTGGTTTGAAGGCGCGACGCTGAATTACGCCGAGCACGCGCTGGCTGCCGCGCAACGGCCCGATGCGGCGACTCGAGCCGCGATTATTTTTCAGTCTGAATTACGGCCGCGCACCGAGATTTCCTGGGCCAGCTTGGCGGCAAATGTTGCCGCAATAAGCGCAACACTCCGCGATCTCGGCGTTGTTCCCGGCGATCGTGTCGTATCTTATATGCCGAACATTCCCGAGAGCGTGGTGGCATTGCTCGCGACCGTCAGCACAGGCGGCATCTGGTCGAGTTGCTCGCCGGACATGGGGCCTGTCAGCGTGCTGGACCGGTTTCGCCAGATCGGGCCGCGAGTTTTATTTGCCGTCGATGGTTATCGTTACGGCGGCAAGGATTACGACCGGCGCGACATCGTCAACGAACTGGTGCGCGAACTGCCGACTCTCGAAGCGGTGATTTTTGTTCCCTACATGAACAGCGCCGCAACGCTTGATCTCAGCAGCTTACCCAGCAAACGCGAAGTCAAAGTCATCACCTTCGCCGCTGCGAAAGCAAACCAAGCGCAACTCAAATTCACCGCCCTGCCCTTCGATCATCCGCTCTGGGTGGTGTACTCCTCCGGCACCACGGGCATGCCGAAACCCATCGTCCACGGCCACGGCGGAACGATCATTGAAACTTTCAAGGGCACCGCACTGCATTTAGACCTGATTGAAAACGATCGCTTTTTTTGGTTTTCGTCGACCAGTTGGATCATGTGGAACCTCATGGTTTCCACCTTGCTGCGCGGCTGCACGGTGTTGCAATTCGATGGCAACCCAGGCCACCCCGATCTCGCCACGCTGTGGCGTTTAGCCGAACGGGAACGCGCGACGTTTTTCGGCATCAGTCCGGCATTTATTTCGTTATGCATGAAAGCGGGCCTAAGACCCCGCGAGAATTTCGATTTGTCGGCGTTGCGCACCGTGGGCTGCACCGGCTCACCGTTGACGGAAGAAGGCTATCGCTGGGTGTATGAACATGTTCATCCCGATATACTACTCGGGTCCATTTCCGGCGGCACCGATCCCGGCACCGCCTTCGTGGGCGCGTGCCCGATCTTGCCGGTTTACGCCGGCGAAATGCAGGCGCGCGGGTTGGGCGTAGCGACCTACGCCTACGACGATACTGGCAATGCGGTGCTGAACGAAGTCGGTGAATTGGTTTGTGCGTTGCCGATTCCGTCCATGCCTTTGTACTTCTGGGGGGACAGCGATGGCAGGCGTTATTTCGAAAGTTATTTTGATATCTACCCCGGCGTGTGGCGCCACGGCGATTGGCTCAAGCTCATCCCGCGCCCGGAGTCAGTCACGGCGATTATTTACGGTCGCTCCGATTCGACCATCAATCGCTACGGCATACGCATGGGCACCAGCGAGCTATATCGCATAGTGGAAGAATTTCCGGAAGTCAGCGATTCGCTGGTGATTGATCTCGAATACCTAGGCCGCGAGTCGTTCATGGCGCTGTTCATCGTGTTACGCAATGGCGAACCGGACGTATCGCCCGAGTTGCACCAAGCTTTGACCAGCGCCATCCGCAACAAGCTTTCCGGGCGCTATGTTCCAAACGCGGTGATCGTCATTCCCGAAGTGCCGCGCACGCTGTCAGGGAAAAAAATGGAAGTGCCGATCAAGAAAATTCTCCTCGGCCAGCCGGTGGAGAAATCCCTCAACCGGGACTCCATGGCGAATCCGCATGCTATCGACTGGTTCGTCGATTATGCAAAAACCCGCGTGACATCCGCTTAACTATTCATCCTCGATTTTGAACAGTATTTCTTGATCGACTAGATAAGGTTTGCGGTAGGGTTCGAACTTCCACTTTTTCACCGCGTCGATGACTAATTTGTCAAAACGTCCCTCTTTGTCTTGTGGGCGTTTGGGCTCCGATTCGAGCACCTCGATCTTGTCGACCAGTCCGTCTGTGCCGACGGTGATTCTCACCTTCACCCGGCCACCGCCCAGGCGTTTCAACCGGGATGGAAACTCCGGTTTCACCTTGCTTATCGGCTGCACGTTACGCGGCGGATCGACGATGATGGGTCCGTCATCCTCATCGTCGTCCTCCGCCATCGCGCGCGACGGTGGAGGCGGCGGGGGTGGCACGAATTCTCCCTTCGGCTTAGCAACAGGCGCCGGCGGCTCCGGCTTCGGCTCCACGGAGAGTGGCGCGCTAGGAATAGCCACGGTGGATACATCACGCTTCGGCGGTGGTGGCGGTGGTGGCGCGGCCTTAGGCAGTTCCGGCTTAGGTTCTACAGATACCAGCGTACTGGGCACCGCCACCGTGGGCACTTCGCGCTTCGGCGGGGGTGGAGGGGGTGGCGCTGGCTTGGGTAGTTCCAACTTA
>JBDSJK010000421.1:0-4375 GCA_039917535.1 Burkholderiales bacterium | reverse complement strand
GCGACGGAAGTTATCGCACGCGCTAATAATCAAGATCAAAATGAGGAAACGACACATGGCCAAGGCGCCTAAAGGGCTGGGGAGGGGGCTGGACGCGTTGCTCTCCGCAGCTAGCATGGATCAACCGGAAGTAACAATGAACGAGCCGCGAAGCTTGTCGGTTGATGTCCTTCGCCCAGGGAAATATCAACCGCGCGCCGGTATGGATCCTGCCGCGCTGGGCGAGCTGGCCGATTCAATTCGAGCGCAAGGCATACTGCAACCCATTTTGGTGCGGCCTATCGCCGATGGAAAATACGAGATCATCGCGGGCGAGCGGCGTTGGCGCGGTGCGCGCATGGCGGGGCTAACGTCGGTGCCCGTGGCCATTCGTCATATTGCCGATGACGCGGCGCTTGCTGCCGCGCTGATCGAAAATATCCAGCGGGAAAATCTCAATCCGCTCGAAGAGGCAACGGGGATACACCGTTTGATCGCTGAGTTTGATCTCACCCACGAAGCCGCCGCCAAGGCCGTTGGGCGCTCCCGGGCGGCGGTGACCAATTTGCTGCGCTTGCTCAATCTTGCCCAGCCGGTGCGTGAGCTACTGCTTTCCAACCAATTAGACATGGGGCATGCCAGGGCGCTCCTTGGCGTGACAGCGACCAAGCAAGTAGAAATTGCCAATCAGATCGTTAAAGCGAGCCTATCGGTGCGGCAGACCGAGCAACTGGTAGCGCGGGCGCAACAAGCGCCGCGCTCTACCGTAAGGACGCCCGATCGCGACATTGTGCGGCTTGAGGAGGAGTTGTCTGACAAACTCGGGACTAAGGTCGCGATTCAAAGCGGTGTGAAAGGTAGCGGAGTGCTGAAGATTTCGTTTCAAAGCCTGAGCGGCCTGGATCGAGTATTGACGAAGTTGCGCGCATGAGGCGTTGTCTCGTTACCGCGTAACCGCATTGCAGCAAAATCGAATTGACGAAATGCTGATCTCGCTTTACAATCCTAAGGTTTGCTTGAACGGTGCAAGAGAGCGGTCATGTCTCTAATTCGGAACCGGTCAATCCGTGCCGTGCTTGGCTGGCAGTTGTACGCCACCATCGCAATCGCTCTACTCATGATGTTTTGGAAGGGCGCCCACGGCGGAATTTCTGCGTTGTTGGGCGGACTGATCAGCATCGTCGCAGGGGCTGCGTATGGCTTCATGGTTTCGCGCAAAAATGTTCGATCCGCTGGCAATACACTAAGAATACTTCTCAGGGCCGAATCAACGAAAATTGCCCTGACCGTGTTACAACTGTGGCTCGTCTTGACGATGTATAAAAGCATCGACGTGGTGGGGTTTTTTTTGGCTTTTGTTGCAACCGTAATGATTTTTAGCTTGGCGTTATTCGTAAGCGATAAATAGGGATTTACAACAACGATGTCTTCCGGTCACGAACTGCCTACACCTACAGAATATATCGCGCATCACCTTTCATTCTTGAAGCAGCCGCTGGGCGAGGGTTCCTTCTGGTCGATCCATGTCGACACCATGATTATGTCGCTTATTTGTGGTATCGTCGGCTTCGGTTTTTTGTACATGATCGCGCGCAAAGCGCATGCGGGTGTGCCGAGCAAGCTGCAGGCCTTCGCCGAATTGACTTTCGACTTCATCGATGAGCAAGTGCGCGGCGTATTCCACGGCGACCGTAAATTTATTGCCCCTTTGGCGCTAACCGTGTTTGTTTGGGTGTTACTGATGAACGCGATGGACTTCCTGCCCGTCGACATCATGGCCTGGATTTACCATCACGTCTTCCATCTCGAAAAATGGCGTAGTGTCCCTACCTCCGACATTAACACCACGTTTGCGCTCTCGCTATCGGTCTTCGGCCTAATGATTTTCTACACCATTAAAGTTAAAGGCGTAGGCGGCTGGATGCATGAATTATTTTGTTCGCCGTTTGGTGCAAATCCGCTGTTGTGGATATTCAATTTCCTGTTCAACCTGATTGAATACATATCCAAGCCGCTATCACATTCCCTACGTCTGTACGGCAATATGTATGCGGGCGAAATCATCTTTCTGCTGCTCGGTGTGTTTGCCTCCACTGGCATCATAGGCACACTGCTCAGCGGATTCCTCGGCGCGGGCTGGGCCATATTTCACATTCTGATCGTCGCATTGCAAGCGTTTATTTTTATGATGCTGACCATCGTTTATCTATCGATGGCCCACGAGCACCATTAACAGCATGTTTAAAAACTACTGCGCTTGCCTAATCCTGCGCTCGCTACGTTTTTCAACATACTGTTGAGTCAATTTCAAATCATTTTTATTAACTAGTTCGTATAAAGAAAGGGAAATAACGTGGACAAAATGGCGTTGTTAGCAAACATCCAGGGATTCACCGCAATTGGCATCGGCCTGATTATTGGCCTGGGCGCAGCCGGCGCTTGTATTGGCGTGGGCATTATGTGCAGCCGCTTTCTTGAGGGCGCCGCGCGCCAGCCGGAACTGATGCCGCAACTGCAGGCCAAGGTATTCCTGTTGCTGGGCTTGATCGACGCATCCTTCATTATCGGCGTCGGCCTCGCTATGTTGTTTGCTTTTGGTAATCCGTTGCTCGCCGTTATTCAATAAAGAGCGTCTATAACAATCGACAGTTAGGTGCCAGAATGGATATTAATCTAACCATGATTGGTCAGGCGATCGCTTTTGCGATCTTCGTCTGGTTTACGGCGAAATTCGTGTGGCCGCCGTTGCTCAGAGCAATCGAAGATCGCCAAAAAGCCATCGCCGACGGTTTGGCTGCTGCTGAAAAAGGCAAGCTCGAACTAGCGCAAGCGGACAAAAAAACCATCGAAGTGCTGGGCGAAGCCCGTGGCCGTGCCAATGAAATCATCTCCTCCGCGGAAAAACGCGCAGCGCAAATGGTAGAAGAGGCAAAAGTCGCTGCGAAGTCTGAAGGCGATCGCATTGTTGCGGGCGCCAAGTCCGAGGTGGAGCAGGAAGTGTTTCGCGCCAAGGCTACCTTGCGCGAGCAAGTTGCGTCATTGGCCGTTGCCGGTGCCGAGAAGATACTGCGCCGCGAAGTAAACAGCCAAGCTCACGCCGATCTGCTGACTCAATTGAAGCAGGAGCTTTGATCTAACATGGCTGAAGTTACCACGCTTGCAAGACCCTATGCGGAAGCAGTATTTAAGCTCGCCGACCAGTCGGGGGCGCTAGCAAACTGGTCAAGCGCGCTAGCGCGCTTGGGCGAAGCGGCCAACCATGCCGGCGTCAGCGCCGCAATTAGTGATCCCAAATTACCTAGCGACAAACTCATTGATCTGTTTGTTTCAACGGCCGGTGCTGCTCAGTCTGCAGAGGTGAGCAACTTCATTACGTTGCTTGCTCGCAACGGACGGCTCGTCTTGTTGCCGCAGATTCACGACCAGTTTGAAGCCATGAAACGTGAACGCGAGGGCGTGCTCCAAGCGGAAATCACCAGCGCATTTCCCATGGACGATGCGCAGCTAGCAAGCTTGGTCGGCAATCTCGAAGCGAAATACAAGCGCAAGATTAAGCCCCACGTGACTGTGGATAACGAATTGATAGGAGGCGTCACCATCGTCATCGGCGATGAAGTGATCGACGCTTCCGTACGCGGCAAGTTGCAAAATATGGCAACTGCGCTGACCTCTTAAAAGCAGTAGGAGAAATCATGCAGCAACTGAACCCTTCCGAAATCAGCGAACTGATCAAAGCGAAGATTCAAACTCTCACCTTATCCGCCGACGCGCGCAATCAAGGCACCGTCGTGTCGGTGACCGACGGTATTTGCCGCATCCACGGCCTGTCGGACGCGATGCAGGGCGAAATGTTGGAGTTTCCCAACAACACCTTCGGCCTGGCGCTGAACCTGGAGCGCGATTCCGTCGGCGCCGTGGTGTTGGGTGAATACGAACACATCTCTGAAGGCGATACGGTAAAGGCGACCGGCCGTATTCTTGAGGTTCCAGTCGGCCCCGAGCTTATCGGCCGCGTCGTGAATTCCCTAGGTCAGCCTATCGACGGCAAAGGCCCGATCAACGCGAAGATGACCGACGTGATAGAGAAGGTCGCGCCCGGTGTTATTGCCCGTAAGTCCGTTTCGCAACCGGTTCAAACCGGCTTGAAGTCCATCGACGCGATGGTGCCGGTCGGGCGTGGACAGCGCGAACTCATTATCGGCGACCGTCAAACCGGTAAGACCGCCGTGGCTGTCGACACGATCATCAATCAGAAGGGTAAAGACCTCTTCTGTATATACGTTGCGGTGGGTCAAAAGGCTTCCACCGTTGCCACCGTCGTCCGCAAACTTGAAGAATTCGGCGCGATGGAATACACCATCGTCGTTGCTGCAACCGCTTCCGAATCGGCGGCGAT
>JBDSJK010000420.1:0-14271 GCA_039917535.1 Burkholderiales bacterium | reverse complement strand
CATCGACGAGGTGCACATGCTGTCGCGCTCGGCGTTTAATTCCATGCTGAAAACGCTGGAAGAACCGCCGCAGCATGTGAAATTTATTTTGGCCACGACAGATCCACAAAAAGTGCCGGTGACGGTGTTGTCGCGCTGCTTGCAATTCAATCTCAAGCAGATGACGGCGGATTCCATCGTTGGCCATTTGGCCGATGTGCTGCAGCAAGAAAACATCGAATTCGAAACCGGCGCGCTGGAGGTGCTTGCCCGCGCCGCGCGCGGCAGCATGCGCGATAGTTTGAGTCTGCTTGATCAAGCGATTGCTTACGGTGGCGGCAAGGTGCAACGTCCGCAAGTCGCCACGATGCTCGGCGTCGTCGATCAAGATTATTTGTTCAACATTCTAGACGCCCTCGCCAAGCAGGACGGCGCGGCGATGATGGCGGAAGCGGATCGCATGCAGGAACGTGCGCTGTCGTTTGAAGAAGGCCTGCAGGAATTGAGCGTCATCTTGCATCAAATCGCGCTGCGCCAAACGGTGCCGGATGCCTTAGCGGAGACGACACAGGGCTACGCGCGCATCGACGCGCTGGCGACGACGTTCACCCAGGATCAAGTGCAACTTAATTACCAAATCTGCGTGAACGGCCGGCGCGATTTCGGCCTGGCGCCCGACGAGTATGCAGGCTTCACCATGACGCTGATGCGCATGCTGGCGTTTGCCATGTCCGCAAGTGAAACTGCGCCTACGCTTGAAGCGACTAAGCCCGCGCCGGCAAAGCAAAGCAAACCGCTTACGACCGTTGCTCCAAACGCCGCTCCCAGAGAGGCTGACAGGCCAGCGCCCGCCAGAAATGGCTCTGCGCTTGCCTCCCAGGCCAGTGCCTCAGAAAAATTTGATGGCGATTGGCCGACGTTGGTGGCCTCCCTGCAAGCGGGCGGCATGGCGCAAATGCTCGCCCATCATGCGGAGCTAAAAAATTTCGCCGGCAATCATTTTGAATTGTTGGTGCCGGACGAGCATCGCCATCTGCTCGACAAGCGCTATCAGGACAAACTCAAGACCACGCTGGAGAGTAAACTCGGCAGCCCGGTTCGTTTGAGCATCGCCATCGGCGGCGTGAGCGGCAGCTCCGTCGCGGCGATTACCGATCGCACCGAACGCGAAAAGCAAGCGCAAGCCATCGCATCCATTGAGCAAGATCCTTTTGTCCGCGACCTGATTGAAAACATGGACGGGAAGTTGATTGAGTCTTCTATCAAACCTGTTAATTAAACTGAAAGGAACACACCTTGACACCTTCAATCATCAAGTATGTCGCGCCAGGACGAGGCGCGAGGCGTTTTTCGAGCGGAGCGTACACGCAAGTACGCGAGCATCAAAAAAATCCGAGTAACGAAGTAATGGCGCGAGAGACGACGATGAGTGGAGGTGTCAAATGATGAAAGGCGGATTGGGCAATCTCATGAAGCAAGCCCAGCAAATGCAGGAGAATATGAAGAAGATGCAGGAGCAGCTTGCGACCGTCGAGGTGGAAGGGCAATCGGGCGCCGGCATGGTGAAAGTGCTGATGACATGCCGCAACGACGTGAAGCGCGTCACCATCGATCCGAGCTTACTCGCCGACGATAAGGACATGCTGGAAGATTTGGTCGCCGCTGCCTTTAACGACGCCGTGCGAAAAGCTGAAGCGCTGACCCAAGAAAAGATGGGCGGGTTTACCTCAGGGATGGGAATACCGGCAGGATTTAAGCTTCCGTTCTAGTGCTTAAATCTTAAGCCCCACCGCGTTGTCCGCACTCGATTGAAAACTCCGTCCACCCTCGAAGAACTTATCGACGCTCTGCGCTGCTTGCCGGGCGTAGGGCCGAAGTCCGCGCAGCGCATGGCGTACTATCTTTTGCAGCGCGATAAGCCCGGCGCAAAACGTCTCGGCACGGCGCTGAATCTGGCCCTTGAGCGCATTCACAACTGCGAGAAGTGCAACACCTTTACCGAAGATGCGATATGCGGGCTATGCGCTTCGCCCAAGCGCGACGCGACGTTGTTGTGCGTCGTGGAAACGCCCGCCGACTTGCTGATGATGGAGCAAACCCTCGCATTCGGCGGTATGTATTTCGTGCTGTTAGGACGGCTCTCGCCTCTCGACGGTATCGGCCCTAAAGAAATTCACCTTAACAAATTGATCAAACGCGCGACCGACGGCATCGTCAAAGAAGTCATCCTCGCCACCAACTTCACCACCGAAGGTGAGGCAACCGCCCACTACGTCGGCGAGTTGTTGCGCGCCCGCGGCTTGCGCGTGTCACGCATCGCACGCGGTGTGCCCGTGGGCGGCGAGCTTGAGCATGTTGACAGTGGTACGCTGGCGCAGGCGGTGTTGGAGCGGCGTGGGGTTTAGATCTGTAGGTTGGCGCTGAACGAAGTGAAGCCCAACGTGGACAACGGATTAGCCAATGGACTAGGCTGAATGTTGGGCTTCGTTCCTTAGCCGCAACCTACATTAGATAGTTGCCCACGCTACGTTTGCTTTTTCTACACCTTACGTTAGGTTTTCCCCAATAATGACCCGCAATAACCTCGCGCTTGTTTTGATTGTTGGAGTCGTGCTTGAAGGGTGTGGCCTGACGGAGTTGGTGCGAGTTGAACCAAGGAAACAAGTCTCATGCCCTCCTGTGATGCCCAGTAGAGTCTGTGGCGCCGTACCGACGAGATCTTCTGCAGCCGAAGTGTAGTGGGTAACAATCGGCAACGCCGGACGCGATGAGCACGCCGTTGTGCGAGAGAAGTTGAAGGTGCTCGGGCAACGTGAGGAAGCCGAATTTGCTGAGCGCGCCGACGGCGAACAATACGGCGTAAAGCCGCAAGCCGCTGGCCCAGCTTAGGCCCGCCGCCCTGGCGATGGTGGAAACGATGTCTGGCAAAATGACTTCTCGCGAAGTTGGATTTCGCTAGTCTAAATCTGACTAAAGGCGGTACGCCAGCAAGTCCATGCGACGCGGTTCGTGGCAATGCATGCCTGGAGAATGGCTCTGGTATTGGTTTCTGGCGCGGTGCTTATTTGCACCTCAAGCGCGCAGTCAGCGCGGCACGGCAGTGCTATAATTCTTATCTCGGGGTGTAGCGCAGCCCGGTAGCGCGCTTGCTTTGGGAGCAAGATGTCGGGAGTTCGAATCTCTCCACCCCGACCAATTAATCGGTTGGCTTGGTCGTTTCTACCAACGTCCAAGTAGCAAGCTTCTGACAAGCCAAGACCTATCGTAGGACTTGGGATTCTGAGCGGAGCGAAGAATCTGCTTCTCTCTCTGAATCAACCTGCTGCAAAAGCAGTTCTTCGTCGTGGAGTTTACCCTTGAGCGCAACGAAGGGCTCCTCAGAATGACAGAGTTTTTCAGTAAGCTGCTATGCGCGAGCTACAAACTTTGGCCGGTGCTTGCGATCAAGTGTTTTGTATCACGATCTTCGGAAACTTCGAGCTCATATCTTTTTGCAAATCGCCAATTTTTACCGCCACGCGGCGCGCGATTTGCTTGTAGATTTTTGCGACCTGGCCATCGGGGTCGGCGACTACCGTCGGTGTGCCTGAATCGGTCTGCTCGCGGATTTGCAACGTGAGCGGTAGCGAGCCGAGCACTTCTACGCCGTAATCCTTGGCCATGCGTTCTCCGCCGCCGCTGCCGAAGATATGTTCCTCGTGGCCGCACTTTGAGCAAATGTGGGTGCTCATATTTTCGACAATGCCAAGAATCGGCACATTCACTTTTTCAAACATCTTGAGGCCCTTGCGCGCGTCGAGCAACGCGATGTCCTGGGGTGTGGTGACAATCACCGCGCCGGTCACGGGCACGCGCTGCGCGAGGGTGAGTTGGATATCGCCGGTGCCAGGTGGCAGATCGACCACCAAATAATCCACATCTTTCCAGTTCGTGTCGCGCAACAGTTGCTCCAGCGCGCCGGTCACCATCGGGCCACGCCACACCATGGGCGTCTCGGCGTCGATCAAAAAACCGATGGAGTTCGCTTGAATGCCGTGGCCGATTTTCGGTTCCATGGTTTTGCCGTCCAGGGTTTCTGGCTTGCCGCTGAGGCCCAGCATGGTCGGCTGCGATGGGCCGTAAATGTCCGCGTCCAAAATGCCGACCGTGGCGCCTTCCGCCGCCAGAGCCAGCGCGAGATTGACCGCCGTGGTGGATTTACCGACGCCACCTTTGCCGCTGGCGACGGCAATAATGTTTTTTACACCGGCAATCAGCTTCGTACCGCCTTGCGTCGCATGACTGACAACTTGGCTAGTCACGTTGACGTTGATCTTGCCGACACCGGGCAAGGCAACTAGCTGCTGCATGAATCGATCTCGCGTCTCGGCGAAGATGCTCTTGGCCGGATAGCTCAGCACCACGTTGACGTTCACATCCTGGCCCGTTATCGTAATTGTTTTGATCGCCTTGGCGGCGGAGTAGGGCTTGCGGGTGTTGGGATCGATGAGATCCTTCAGTGCAAGTTGTACGTCTGCTTCGGTGATGGCCATGTGCTATGTGTTCCCGGATGCAAATAAACAACTCATTTTAACAGTTCGGGCGCCGAGGCATTACTGTTTACGACAGGGCTTTGTTACAATTCTGGATGCTCAAAAATTAGCACCATGAAAAAGCAAATCCTCGTTACCACCGCGTTGCCTTACGCCAACGGCTCATTTCACATTGGCCACATCATGGAATACATCCAGGCGGACATCTGGGTGCGCACGCAACGTATGCAGGGTCACGAAGTGCATTTCGTCTGTGCCGATGATACCCATGGCGCGCCGATCATGCTCAAGGCCGAGAGCGAAGGGGTGACGCCGGAAGCGCTGGTGGCGCGGATCGGCGAGGAACACAAGCGCGACTGGGCGGACTTTAACATCAGCTTCGACCATTGGCACAGCACCCATTCGCCGGAGAATCGCGAGCTGGCGGAAATGTTTTACAACAAACTCAAAGCTAATGAGTTGATTGTGACCAAGACCATCGAGCAGTTTTACGATCCGGTCAAAGGCATGTTTTTGCCCGATCGCTACATTAAGGGCGAATGTCCGAAGTGTGGCGCGAAGGATCAATATGGCGATTCCTGCGAGGTGTGCGGCGCGGTTTATGCGCCGACGGAATTGAAGAATCCCTACTCGACCCTCACCGGCGCCAAGCCCGTGATGAAGCAATCGGAACATCATTTCTTCAAGCTGTCGGATAAACGCTGTGTTGATTTTTTGCAGGAGTGGACCCAGGCGCCCGGACGACTCCAAGTGGAGGTCGCGAATAAGGCATCCGAATGGTTTAAGGCTGGCTTGAACGATTGGGACATCTCCCGTGACGCGCCGTACTTTGGCTTTGAGATTCCCGGCGCGCCGGGAAAATATTTCTACGTCTGGCTTGATGCGCCCATCGGCTACCTCGCCAGCTTCAAGCACTGGTGCGGCAAACAGGGCATCGATTTTGACGCCTTTCTGAAAGCCGATAGCAAAACCGAAATGTTTCATTTCATCGGCAAGGACATTCTGTATTTTCACACGCTGTTTTGGCCGGCGATGCTGAAATTTGCCGGCTATCGCGTGCCGACTAATGTCTTCGTGCATGGCTTTGTGACGGTGAACGGCGAAAAGATGTCCAAGTCGCGCGGCACATTCATCAATGCGCGCAGCTATCTCGATCATCTGAAAAATCCGGAATATTTGCGCTACTACCTGGCGGCAAAATTGAACGCGAGCATGGAAGACATCGACCTCAATCTCGATGATTTCGTGGCGCGGGTGAATAGCGATTTGGTTGGTAAATACATCAATATCGCGAGCCGCTGCGCGGGCTTTATTGAGAAGCGCTTCGCTGGTAAAATTCAGGATCCCGCGTTGTGGGCGGGGGATGAAACCCTCGCCAAGATGCGTGGGAGCAAGGGTGAGATCATTGCGCTGTTTGAAGCTCGCGAATTCGCTAAGGCCATTCGACTCATCATGGAAATGGCCGCTGACATCAACAAATTCATCGATAGCGAACGTCCGTGGGAATTGGCCAAAGATGCTGCCAAGCAAACGGTATTGCACAGCGTGTGCACCCGTGCACTGGAAGCGTTTCGCATGTTGACGCTTTACTTAAAACCGGTGCTGCCCGTTTTGGCGGCCAATGTGGAAAAATTACTAGGTATTCCGGAATTATCGTGGGAAGATATTGATAAGCCCTTATCGGCCCAAAACACGATCCAGAAATACAAGCATTTGATGACCCGAGTCGAGGTAAAACAAATCGAAGACTTAACCGCTGCCAACCAGGCCGGCCTGCAAGCCGAGAAGCCCACCGCGCCAGCGGTGGCCGTTAACATCGTGCCCATCGGCGAGACCATCGGCATCGATGATTTCAGCCGGATCGATCTGCGCGTCGCCAAGATCGTTCACGCCGAGCACGTTCCCGATGCGGAAAAATTACTCAAGCTGACCCTCGATATCGGCTCAGAAACCCGCACGGTTTTCGCCGGAATCAAGTCCGCCTATTCACCGGAAAGTTTGATCGGTCGTCACACGGTGATGGTCGCGAACCTGGCGCCGCGCAAGATGCGCTTCGGCGAATCGCAAGGCATGGTGCTTGCGGCGGGAGATGGAACTGGCTTGTATATTCTCAGTCCCGACGACGGCGCGAAGCCGGGGATGCGCGTTAAATAGGCCTGCCCTGGGAGGCAATACTGGCGCGGCTTGTGGCGTGCTATGCTCGGAGAACCGCATGTTAATTGGCCGCTAGGCCGGTTTTCTTTTAAGCTTCCACCAATCTGTATTAATCAAATCGTCGTGGGGCTCGTCCAAGAGAATGATGTGGACGCGATAGGGTCCGTGGGCGCCGATCACCAAAGTTTGTTCGATATCCGCCGTGCGCGACGGCCCCGAGATAAAACTGCACGCGCGCGGCAACTGCTTCAGTTCGGCGCGTACCAAATTCCACGCTTCTTCCATGCCCTGCACGATGCGCGATGCGTTGACAATCGCGATGTGGGTCGCGGGCAATAAACTCGCCGCGTTCGGTGTGGTCGGGCTCGACGTGAGCAGCAACGTGCCGGTTTCCGCAATGGCGCAAAAACAGCCGGTCACGCCCACCGGATCAGTGCCCAGTGCGGGACGGCCTTCCATCGTGAGCCCTGCATCAGCCCAATTAAGCGTGATGAGCGCAGGCCAGCAAATGCCGGTCATCGGCAAATTCAATCCTTGCAAATAGCGCGCTACGGCAGCGGGAATATCAGCCGTAGCCTTCACTTCGTCAACGGTACTTGCCAAGCGTAGCGCTTGCTCTTTGAAACGGACGATCATATCGGGCCAATCGGCCCGCGGGCGTGGGCCTTGCGGGTGGCTAGCGATATAACTTGCGGCCTGAGCCAGTTCAGTTTGTGGCGTTGCCCCCGAGCGCTTTTGGTTAGTTCGGATGCGGTTGAGAATGTTTTGGCGTGCGGACATCGTGCTTCCTAAAATTGATGTGTCATCCTGAGTGAAACGAAGGATCTGCTGTTCCAGGCGATTATTTGCTATTCCGCCTAATGAAATCCGCCATGCGCGCGACGCCGTTGTTGATTGCCTCGTTCGACGCGGCGTAGCTAAAGCGCACGTGTTGGCCTTCGTCGGGCACACGCGGGCCAAAGTGAATGTCGGCGAGCAGCGCCACGCCGGCTTCGTGCAGCAAGCGTGTGCGGAATTCTTCCGAGTCTTTGGCTTTGATCATTTGGCAGGCCTCGGTGACGTTGGGCCAAGCGTAAAAGGCGCCGCCGGGCGATAGGCAGGTGACACCGGGCACGCCGTTGAGCAAGCCGACGATCAAATTACGCCGCTCGAGAAAACTTTGCCGCATGGCGTCGGCATGTTCCTGGGTGCCGTTGAGCGCCTCAACGGCCGCCCATTGGCTGATCTGCGATGCGCAAGAATCGGTGTTGGTGACCCACCGCACAAAGTGGGGCGCGAGGGCTTTATTGGCGGCGAAACCTAACCGCCAACCGGTCATGGCCCAGGTCTTCGACGCCCCGTCGGTAATGATGGTACGTTCTTGCATGCCGGGCAGTTCGGCAATGGAAATAAATTTGCCGTCGTAAACCAAGCGGCAATAAATGTCGTCGGCGTAGACCCAAACTTGTGGGTGCTTGTGCAGTATGGCCGCGATGTCTTTCATGTTCTGCCGTGTCAAAATCCCGCCGGTTGGGTTCTGCGGCGAATTCAAGATGAGCAGTTTCGTTTTGCTGGTGATCTTAGCTTCAAGCTCGTTAGGATCAAAGGCAAAATTACGCTTCTCGCGCAAGAAAATCGGCACCGGCACAGCGCCATGGACGCGAATCTGCGACTCATAAATCGGAAAGCCAGGGTTCGGGAAAATCACCTCATCGCCAGCGCCGTAATCGGTGCAGCACAGAATCGCATAGGCAATGAATGGCTTCGCGCCCGCGCCCACGACGATGTCGTCGGGTGAAATCGACAGTCCACGCATGTTGCCGAGATAGCGCGCTGCCGCCTCGCGCAATTCCTGTATGCCCGCGGAAGGCGTGTAACCGTGTTTGCCGCCACGTATCGCGGCAATAGCGGCGTCCTGAATATTCTTCGGCGTGGCAAAGTCCGGCTGACCGATGCAAAAGGAAATAATGTCCTTGCCTTCGCGCTGCAATTTGTTGACTTCGCCGAGCACAACGAAGGCGTTTTCGGTGCCAAGGGAGTTAGT
This sequence comes from Burkholderiales bacterium, assembly GCA_039917535.1. Lineage (GTDB taxonomy): Bacteria > Pseudomonadota > Gammaproteobacteria > Burkholderiales > JALYOK01 > JBDSJK01. The sequence continues at coordinate 5,583 of JBDSJK010000420.1, read as the reverse complement.
GCGATTGCTGATGGCGGCCATGCTTTTCTCGAAGATTTTTAATTATGCGAGTTGGGTCGCAGGGATTTATTTGCGTCGCGCGGCGTACAGTTCGCGGAATGTTTTTCCCGCGGGTGCGGGCATATCCCGTCCTTTAGTCCAGCCGTCAAGTCGTGGTAATTTGTGGATGATGCCTTCGCGTCCGCCGAGCCATTTTCCAATTCGCACGGCGAGCTTGGTTGAGAATGCATAGAGCGCAGGATGCGTGGCCACATAGCGCCACAGCTTGATGGAAACCCGCTCGCCCCAGGGACGCAAGTTCTGCTCGATTTGTTTTTCGCGCAGGTGACGCATCAAGTCTGGCAGCGGAATTTTCACCGGGCACACCACGCCGCAGGCGTTGCACAACGTAGCGGCCTGCGGCAAATCAAGGGCATTTTCGAGGCCAATATAATTCGGCGTCAACACTGCGCCTATAGGGCCGGGATAGACCCAACCGTAGGAATGGCCACCGATATTTTGGTACACCGGACAGTGATTCATGCACGCGCCGCAGCGAATGCAGCGCAGCGCCTCCTGCATTTCCGTGCCCAGCATGGCTGAGCGGCCCGAATCGACCACTACGACATGCATTTGCTCGGGACCGTCAACGTCGTTTTGCCCTTTGGGACCCGTAAGCACCGTGATGTAGTTGGATATGGATTGCCCCGTTGCCGAGCGCGGCAACAGACGCATTATCGTCGCCAGATCGTCCAAGGTGGGCAATACTTTTTCGATGCCGGTAATAGCCACGTGAATTTTCGGCAACGTGGTCACCAGACGGCCGTTGCCTTCATTGGTGACCAGCGCTACCGAACCGGTTTCGGCGATCAAAAAATTGCCGCCGGAGATGCCCATGTCCGCCGTCAGAAAATGCGGTCGAAGTATCTCGCGTGCCTCGCGGGTTAGTGCGGGAATGTCCAACTTGTAAGGCAGGTCATGATGTTTTTGAAACAGCTCCGCCACGTCTTCTTTGCTTTTATGAATGGCCGGCGCAATGAGGTGGGAGGGTGGTTCTTTGGCGAGTTGCACGATGTATTCGCCTAAGTCTGTTTCCAGCGCCTGGATACCGACTCGGGCGAGCGCATCGTTGAGCGCCGACTCTTCGCTCACCATGGATTTAGATTTGACGATCTTTTTGACACCGTTTGCCTGGGCGATTTCGATGACGATGCGGTTCACATCGGCGGCGGTCTCGGCCCAGTGAACCGTGACGCCGCGGGCCTGGGCGGCCTGCTCAAATTTGATCAAGTACGCATCGAGATTTTCCAGGCCGCGATTACGGATATTTTTTGCTGCTTCGCGCAGATCTTCGAAGTTATCGAGTTCGGCAACGGCCGCCGCGCGCTTGTCCACAAATCCGCGACCGAAGCGGCGCATATTGTTCTGAAAATGCTCGTTCTCCAACTGCATGGAAGATTTGCTTTTGAAATGCATGGAGGTGACTTGCATAGCTTGCGCCTAGGGATTGGGGATAAGAAGGTGCAGGATGAACGAGCAGATTAATAGCATATTGTTCATCCTATGCACTGAGTGGTGGCGCCTGCCAGTATTTCGGCGATGTGCAATACCTGGGTTTTATGGTCGCCGGTGCGGCGCAGCCGGCCCTCGATGCTAAGCAAACAACCCAGATCGCCGCCAACTATGGCGTCGGCGACAGTGGCATGAATGTTGATGCATTTGTTATCCGCCATGCGCGTCGAAATATCGCCAAGCTTTACTGAGAAAGTGCCACCAAAACCGCAGCAGACCTCCGCGTCGGTCATTTCCGTGACACTGACGCCGCATTGGCTGAGCAGAGCGCGCGGTTGTTTCTTGATACCAAGCTCGCGCAATCCGGAGCAAGAATCGTGATAGGTTACGGTTCCGGAAAAATTAGACTTGAGTTGCGTTACCTTCGCGATATTGACTAAGAAATCCGTGAGTTCGTAGGTCTTTTCCGAGAGCTTCACAAGCCGTGCCAATTGCTTTGCATCGTCCTTGAAAATGACCGGATAGTGAGTGCGAATCATGCCGCTACAAGAACCGGATGGTGCAATGACGTAATCGCAGTCCTCAAATTCGCCAAGGAACTTGAGCGCCATTTGGCGGCCCGATTCCACGTCGCCGGAGTTGTAGCCCGGTTGACCACAACAGGTTTGGGATTCCGGGACGAGAACCTCGTAGCCGAGGGATTCCAACAATTCTAACGTGGCGAAGCCGATGCGCGGGCGCACCATATCCACCAGGCAGGTGACAAATAGGCCAACTTTCACTCGGAAAATTCTTGGTTTCGGAAACTCAAAATCATAACACAAGACACAGCTACGCTTGCTCCCCAGAGCTATCCCAGTTTACGTGAACGGGCAAAATGGTGATACACTTCAGCGCAAATTCAGTATCCAAAACTGAGGCGTAAAATGGCTCGCAAAGCGAAAAATCCTGATGAGGCTGGTCTGGTAGAAGAGAAAGAAGCCAAGAGCACGATCAAGGTTATTGTTCGCATGACGCAGTTGCTCGACGCACTAGCCGCCCGATCCGGCACGGTTCACTTGAAAGACCTCAGCCTCACCACGGGGCTGCACCCTTCCACGGCCCACCGCATCTTGAACGTGATGTGCGATCAGCGCATGGTGGAGCGTGTCGACGCCGGCAGTTACAAGTTGGGCATACGCTTGCTGGAGCTGGGTAATCTTTTTAAGCAACGAATTTCTGTGCGCGAACAGGCACTTGACTACATGCATCAATTGCAAAACGAAACGGGCGAATCTGTGACCTTGAGCCTACGGCATAAAGACGAAGTTATTTTTGTCGAGCGTGCGGTGGGTAGCCAATCATTGATGCGCGTGGTGCATGCCTACGGCGCGCGAGCCTTGTTGCATGTCACTGCGACCGGAAAATTATTCCTGGCCGATGACGGTGAAGCTGCGTGGAAGCTTTATGCGGAGCGCACCCGGTTACATGCGCTTACCTCGAAGTCTATCGACAACGTCACAGCGCTGCAGGAAGAGCTCCGCGAAATTAAGCGTCGCGGTTATGCCTTTGAGGACCAAGAAGAAGAAGTGGGGGTAAGCTGCATAGGCGCCGGGATCCGCAACGATGAAAATCGTTTGGTTGCGGGCATATCGGTGTTGGCGCCTTCTGATCGAATGAAATGGGCTTGGGCGGAGCGCGTCAAGGAAACCGCTGACAAGATTTCTCTCGCTATTGGCCATCTACCTCCTGCTCCACACGCAGAAAGTGTACGCTGAATAAACGCTGCTCATCGGTCCACACCGCCTCTGCGATATAACCTGCAGCGCGTGCGACGGACTGAAATTCTTCGATCCCATACTTACAGGAAATTTCCGTATGTATGGTCTCTCCCTCTGCAAAGTTGAACCTTCTTCCTACGATAAGTGCCGATTGTTTTCGCAGGCTGAGCAAATGCATTTCTATCCGGCCTAACTCCTCATTGTAAAATGCGTGATGTCGAAAGCCCGCAAGATCAATATTCCCACCTAGCTCGCGATTGATACGCGACAGCACGTTCATATTGAACGCGGCTGTGACACCGGCAGCGTCGTTATATGCGGCATCGAGAATGGCGCGATCTTTCTTCAGGTCGACCCCCACCAACATGCCACCACCTTGGCCGACCACCACCGCTGCGTGGCGCAAGAATGCCAGTGTCTCTTCGCTATCGAAGTTTCCGATCGTTGATCCGGGGAAATAGACTAACTTTCGCTGGTAACCCGTATCGCTACAATCCGGGAAGAGAAATGGTTTTGTGTAGTCCGCACAGATCGCACGTACCGGCAGCCCCGGCCTTGCTCGCGCAAGTGTCGCCGCTGCCTGTGACAGATAGTCGCGAGAAATGTCGATCGGCACATAGGCCGCAGGTTGCAGCGCGTCGATCAATACCGGCGATTTTGTGCTGCTGCCGCTGCCGTATTCAATCAGCAGCGCTTTTGGTCCGAAACGCGCAGCCATCTGGCCCGCGTAGTCGCGCATTAAAGTGATTTCAGTGCGGGTCGGGTAGTATTCCGGTAGGTCACATATTTTGTCGAAAAGCCGCGAACCTTCGTCGTCGTAAAAATATTTCGCCGGCAGCGATTTATTCGACCGGTTTAGGCCTGCATGGACATCCTCAAGAAAAGATCCTGTGTCCGGCGCAAGATCAAAAAAACAAAAATTGGGTACCGACAGGTCTGTCATAGCTTTCCGAGCATAAGGTGGGGTTTACGTTGCAGCCATTTTTTGATGCGATTTGCATCGCCGATACGGGAATACCGTCCCCAAGAATCCAGCAACACGATGTTCACGAGTTGTTGATCAATCGTGGCCTGCAGCACAAGGCAGTGCCCAGCCTCGTTGATGTAGCCGGTTTTGGATAGGTGTATCGTCCAGTCATTTTCGCGGCGCAGGAGTAGATTCGTATTGCGATAAACAATTTGCTGGCCTGTATCCAGTCTGGTAAGTGTCACTGCCGAAGTTGTTGAGAATTCCTGGATGAGTGTCGACCCAGCAGCGGCGGCAACTAATTTTGCCAAGTCACGAGCCGTTGACACGTTAGCACTCGATAGCCCGCTTGCATCGACGAAACGGGTATTTTCCATGCCGAGTGCGGCCGCTTTTAGATTCATCGTCGCTACAAACATCAGGGTCCCACCAGGGGAGGTCCTCGCCAGGGCCATCGCCGCTCGGTTTTCGGAAGCAAGTAACGCAAGTCGCAGCAGATCTCGACGCGGTAATGTTTCGCCGATACGCAACTTGGATTTTGAAGCGCGCTCAAAATCAATGTCTTCGCTCTCAATGCGTACCGTCGTATCTAGGGACAGTTTGGCATCCACCAGGACAAGCGCGGTCATCAGTTTAGTGAGGGATGCGATGGAATGAACGACATCTATGTTTTTACCGAGTATGACCGTGCCCGTGGTGCTGGAAACGACTAACGCTGCACTCGAATGCAATTCCAACTCACTGCGGTCATCATCATAGCCCACCGCCAACTGCGATGCTGGGGTACGAAACTTAAGCAGCTCAGCACTTCTCGTATTGGCATCGAGGCTGAACGCTGCGGCCGGAAATGCAATCATCAACATCAGTAGCGACTCACGCAATATGAGCCAGAGTGCCGTTTTCGACATGGATTTTGAGCAAATAGCAAATTGAACAGCCCGTAAGGTATCAAAAAATAACCTATAAAAGAAGTTGTTTTAGTTGTGTCAGTCTACCTCTGGTGCGCATGTGCGTTGCTATGCCGATTTAATTGCGGGGGTTTGTCGAACAAAGTGAGCGAACCTAACAGCTTGGTTGCTGTGCTTACGTGTAAGATAATGTCAATTGTTCGACGCAGTAAATCATGAGCAGAAATGTGTTGGTGATCGAAGATGATCTCGATATTGCCCCGCTACTCACGATACAGTTGACGGAGCTTACTTGCACGGTCATGTTGGCCCCGGGCGCATCGTGGGATTGGCCCAGGCTGAAGCAAATCAGTATGACTTCATTGCTCAAGGAAGACGCCATTCGTCGCGAAAAGTTGCGTAACTACCTGGAGGGGGCGGCGAAGCAAAGCGAGCGTTTGGGCAAGCTCATACCTAA